>DAOWLV010000024.1 GCA_030643455.1 Candidatus Krumholzibacteriia bacterium
GGCTGGTCAACAGCGTGGTCTGCAATGTCGTCCGACTGCTCATGGCGTCCTTTCAATCTAGAGCTAGCACATCTCCACGAGTCGGCGTAACAGGAAACTGCCGGGTCCGACGGTTTCCAGCAAATTGAAGTTGCCGACAGCCGCCCGACGTGCACGACCCCAGGCGTGGGGCAGATCTTCCGGGACGTGACGCATCTGCGCCGCGCGTTCGGGGTGCGGCATCATCGCCAGCACGTTGCCGGCGGTGTTCGTCAAGCCTGCCGCGTGGATCAGGGACCCGTTGGGATTGCCGGCGGCGGCATCCGTGCGACCTCCCAGAGCCGTGTAGCGCAGGGCCACCAACCCGTCCTTTTCCAGGCGGGTGAAAAATTCGGGATCTTCGTGGGTGAACCGGCCCTCGGCATGGGCGATGGGCAGGGGGAAGGTCCCGGCCAACCCTTCCACGAAAGGAGTGCGGGCCTGCGGGACGGCCTCCAGCCCCACCCAGCGGGAGTGGTAACCTCGCCGTCCGGGAAACCGATTAGCGGCCAGGGCCACTTCGACCGCGCCGGGTTCGATGCCGGGCACCAAACCCGCCTCGACAAGGACCTGACAGCCATTACAGATACCCAGGATGGGTTTGCCGGCCGCCGCGCCCTCGAGCAGAACGCGCAGCAGGGGATCCTTGGCGGCCACCGCACCGGCCCGGACACGGTCCTGGTAGGAAAAGCCGCCGGGAATCAGGTACCCGTCGAATTCCTCCAGTTCATCCGGCGAACGGGTCCAGCGGAAGATCTCGGACTCGGCCCCGGAGGCGGCCAGCAAACGGCGGGATTCCTCTTCGCAATTGACCCCGGGCAACTGGACCACGGCCACCCGCGGTTTGGCATCGAGATTGACCGCGACATCGTACCGGGACGGATCCTGATGGCTGGTTTCATCCAGTTCCCCGGCAATGGGCGGCACCGAGGCGGCAGCTTTTTCCCCGCCCATGAGGCGAGGCAGGGCCGTCTGCCAGACCTGGGTCATGGCCGCCACATCCAGATCGAAAAGACCCTGACCCGAAGAATCAAGAACCTCGATGGTGCCGGCGGCCTGCACCTCACCGAGCGGCCACCAATCGGCCCCCACGGTGTCGAGAATTTCAGCTGCCTGCTCCAGATTGGCAGGGGGGACCGTCACCAGGAATCCCCCGGCCTCGCTGAACAGGAATTCCCTGGTCGAGAGATGACTCTGACCCTCGGGCACCTGGATGCGCGCGCCCCGGATCGACCCGGCTTCCAGACCCATGGCCATCTCGCTGAGGCAAAGAGCCAGCCCGCCGTCGCTGATATCGTGGGCGGCAGTGATGAGCTCCGCCTTCACCAGGTTGATGACTCCGCGGATTTCACAACGGGCGGTATCGAAGTCCAGTGCGGGTACGGCCGGCCGGCCGGCCTTGAACCCCGCATCCAGATACAGGGAACCGGCCATCTCCGGCGTCCGTGATCCGATCATCAGGATGAGGTCACCCTCGTCCTTGAATCGCTGGCTGCGGCATTGGGTGTAATCCTCGACCACCGCGACACAGGCGACGATGGGCGACGGAGCCACCGAACGGCCCGTGCTGCTCTGGTTGTAGAAACTGACGTTGCCGGAAATGACCGGCAGCGCCGCACCGGGCCTGGCGTAGCAGCCGATGCCCCGGCAAGCGTCCCCCACACCCTTCACGGCCTGGGTGAATTGCCAGAAGGCCGAGGGAATTTCCGGATTGCCGAAGTTGAGGCAGTCCGTCACCGCCGCCGGTTCGCCACCCACGCAGGCGACGTTGCGGCAGGCTTCGAGCACGGCGCTGGCCCCCGCGGTCCAGGGATCGGCCAGCCCCAGCAGGGGATTGCCGTCGGCGCTGAGGGCAACAGCCCGCTTGCTTCCCGGCACCGGGGCAATGACTCCGGCATCCGCTTCCCCGGGACGCAAAATTGTCGAGGCCTGGACTTCGGGATCATAGTGCCGGTAGATGTACTCCCGGCTCGCGACGTTCGGATGTCCCATCAGGCCCAGCCACTCGTCCGCGATCTTGTCCTCGGTATCCTCGGCAAGGCGTTCGTCGAGTCCGACGTCCGGCCGCACCGGGGCCTCGGCCTCCCGATCGTAACGGATGCCTTCGGTGATGGTCTCGATGGGCGCCTGGCACAGGATCTTGTCCCCCCACCTCAGGATGTACTGGCGGTCGGTCGTCACCTTGCCGATCAGCCGGGCGCTGGCACCTTCGTACAGCGACGGAAGCGCGAAATCTTCATTGTAGATCTTGAGGACCTTTTCGGTCAGCCGCGCGGGCACGGCAAGGCCGTACCTTTCCTGGGTCTCGCTGCAGGCGCAGACCCGGGCGGGCAGGTCCGCGATCTGGTGGACCAGTTGCACATCGACGTCGCAGCCGAAGCCGCCGGCGTCGGCCAGTTCGCTGGTCACGCAGCTCACGCCGCCGGCGCCCAGGTCCTTGAAGCCGATGGTCACGCCCTCGCTGCGGGCCATGCTCAGGACCTCGCGGTTGGCAACCGACAGGATGCGTTTCAAGAAGGGATCGGGAGTTTGAACGCTGCCCTTGTTCTCTTTGGCGGATTCCGCATCGAGGGTTGCCGAGGCGAAGGCCGCCCCACCCATGCCGCTCCAGTCGGTAGGTTTCCCGACCAGGATCAGGTCGTAGGGCTCCCGTGCCGCTTCTTCAGGCACGGCGCTGTGGGTGATGTGGTCGTGTTCGACGATGCCCACGGCAACCACGTTCACCAGGCAGTTTTCGTTGAAAGAGTGATGGAAGTAGACGTCGCCCCCTAGGTTGGGCACTCCGATGGCGTTGCCGTACTGCCAGATGCCGTCGACGACCTGACGGGCGATATCCACCCGGTGCGCGGCCTCGTCATCCCCTTCGGATTCCTTCTCGGGCCAGCCGAAACGAAGTGGATCCAGGGTGGCGATGACCTCGCCCCCCATGCAGTAAACATCCCGCACGATGCCGCCGATCCCGGTGGCGGCACCTTCGACGGGCATGACCTGGCTGGGATGGTTGTGACTCTCGTGGGCGAAGATGATGCCGTACCGCTTGCCGTCGATCTCACCGAAATCGACGATGCCGGCGTCTTCGACCGGCCCCACGACGACGTTGTCACCGGTGGTAGGAAGGTGGGCCTTCAGGTGGGGTCGGCTGCTCTTGTACGAGCAGTGTTCGCTCCACATGGTGTCGAACAGGGTCATCTCGGTCAGGGTGGGGTCGCGACCCAGGAGATCGGCCACGCGCCGCGCTTCGCTCGGAGCGAGTGTCAGGCCGTGTTCCTTCAGATAGGCGGCCAGGGAAATATCGTCATGACCACCCACGTCGATGGGTGAAAGCTTTTATTGTGAAAAGCCATGGTACTCCAGGAGGGATGGGTGCATCAGCCAGGTCGATTGGCCATGTAAGGGGTCAATTTAACAGGTGATCAACGGCGGGGAAAGCAGGAATAGGCCAAGGGGCCGGATATGGACAAAAAACCGCCCCGATTCGAAAACCGGGGCGGAATATCGGGTCGAATGCTCAGCCGACTATTCGGCCGCCTCTTCCTTGGCGGCCGCCTCTTCCTTAGGATGGCATGCCGTGCACTTGGTCGGAGCGGCGGTGTCCGCATGCTCCTTCTTGTGGGCCTTGTGGCAAACGATGCAATTGAGGTGATAGGGGTTCTTCTTGGTGCTTTTCTCGGAGCATTTGGGCGTTTCGGCCTCTTCGGGCTCGTTATGGCAAGAACCGCAGGTCGCGATTTCCAAATCGGCGAAGTTCTCGGCCGTCAATCCCTCGGTGGTGTGATGGCAATCCACGCAGGTGGCAAATTCGAAGTGGGCCTTGTGGGGGAAAGCCACGGCGGCTTTGGTGTCCATGCATCCATCGATGGTGATGTCCTCGGGAACCGCGGGGGCCTCGGGTACCGCGGGGGCCTCGGCCTCCTCGGCAGCAAAAGCAACCAAAGCGGCAAGGGCCGTCAGCACGATGATTGTCATCAAAAAGAGCTTCCGCATCTTGGATCCTCCTGGCGGGTTTTACAAAGCTTGAAGACCGGCGCAAGCCGGCACTGTTATCTGTGAAATTTATTACGAGATACCCTTACAAGTCAACTCATTAGTCATGAATATGTCATGAATTTGATATCCATTACCAGTTTTTTAGCGCCAGGGTCCGCTTGAAGATCACCGGCACGTTGCGCAGCTGGTGGTCTAGATCGAAGCAGCGATCCAGTATTTCAGCATCCAGACGGGCGGTGATGTCGGCATCGGCCCCCAGTGAATCGCGTAGGGAAACATCCTCGTCCCAGACCCGCATCGCGCACCGCTGGACCTGGGAATACGCGTCTTCCCGGCTGACGCCGGCTTCGGTCAGGGCCAGCAGCACCGGCTGGCTGAAGTACATGCCCCGTACCTTCTCCATATTGTGTTTCATGTTCTCGGGGTATACGACCAGGCCCCGGATCAACCATTCCATCTTGGTAAGCATGTGGTGCAGGGTGTGGGAAGCGTCGGGGAAGATGATGCGCTCGACCGAACTGTGGCTGATGTCCCGCTCGTGCCACAGCGCCACGTTTTCCATGGCGGTGTGGGCGTAACCCCGCAGAAGGCGGGCCATGCCGGTCAGCTTTTCCGAGACGATGGGGTTTTTCTTGTGAGGCATGGCGCTGCTGCCCTTCTGCCCCTTGCCGAAACTCTCCTCCACCTCGTGGACGTCGGTGCGCTGGAGGTTGCGAACCTCGACGGCCATCTGTTCGATGGTCGCTCCGACCAGAGCGACGGCGGACAGCCAGGCCGCGTGCCGATCGCGCTGCACCACCTGGGTGCTGGCTTCGGCCGCCTTCAACCCGAGGCGCTTCATCGTCTCGGTTTCCACCTCCGGATCGAGGTGGGCGATCGTTCCCACAGCCCCTGAAATCTGGCCGTAGCCAATCTCTTCCTGGGCGGCGTCCAGGCGAACGAGGCCCCGCCGGAGCGCTGACCAGTAGACCATCAGCTTCAGCCCGAAAGTCGTGGGTTCGGCGTGGATGCCGTGGCTGCGACCGATCATGACCGTATCCTGATGCTCCAGCGCCTTGGCTTCGACCGAATCGAGCAGCTTGATCAGGGATGCGCGCAGGACGGCTCCCGCTTCCCGGATTTGCAGGGCCAGGGCTGTATCAAGCAGATCGCTGCTGGTCATGCCCTGGTGCACGAAGCGGCTGGACGGACCGATGTACTCGGCCATGTTGGTCAAAAAAGCGATCACATCGTGCTGGACGGTATTTTCGATTTCCAGGACACGCGCGGTGTCAAAATTTCCCTTGGCGCGGATTTCCCCGGCCGCTTCCCTGGGAATCTCGCCCCGATCGGCGCGGACCTCACAGACCACGGTTTCGATTTCCTGCCAGATACCGAAGCGGTTCTCATCAGACCAGATGGCTGTCATTTCAGGGCTGGCGTAGCGGGAAATCATGGGGTCGTTCCTTCGCGGAGAGGGAGTCGGTACGTTGGGGCCATCGCGGGCCAGGACCACCACAAGCTAACCGCCCGAGCGCCGGGCGGTCAAGAATTGGCGGGGATTTCCCTGCGGCGAACCCTACCTGGATCTATCTTGGAGGCGCCCAGCCCAATACCGGCTTGGGCATTCACCCCTTCCGCGAGGACTCCCAACCCATGATCGACCGCAAGGAACTGGATCGCCGAGGACTCCTGCATCTGCTGGTGGTCTATCTGGTGTGGGGCAGCACGTACCTGGCCATCCGCGTGGCCGTGCGCGAGGGCGCCGGATTCCCGCCCTTCATGATGGCCTTCATGCGGGTGCTGGTCGCGTCGGCCATCCTGATGACCTGGGCCGGGATCAAGAAGGATCGGATCCGTCTGAACCGGAACGAATTCATTCTCCTGTTCGGAAGTGGAATCCTGCTCTGGGTCGGCGGCAACGGGCTGGTCACCTGGGCGGAAATGCGGGCTTCATCCGGACTGGCGGCCCTCCTTGTCGCGGCCATGCCCATCTGGGCCCAACTGATCACAATCGTCGTCGACCGGCGTTTGCCTTCTTCCAGGATGATCGGCTCCATTCTTCTCGGTTTTTCGGGAGTGGCCGTTCTTTCCTGGCCCGTCCTGCGGGACGGCAACACCGCCGACGTGATGGGTGTCGTCGCCCTGCTTCTGGCCCCACTTTTCTGGGCCATAGGATCGATCTGGTTCCAGCGCCGCAAGCCCGACCTGACGGTGCGGGTCGTGTCCGGTTGGCAGATGATCTTCGGCGGGGTCGGTTTCCTGGCGGTCATCCTGGTGCGGGGCGAAGGATTGCCCCACCCCACCCCGGAGGCCTGGATGGCCTGGGGTTATCTGGTCGTCTTCGGCTCGGTCTTCGCCTTCACCAGCTACATGGCCACCTTGCGGCTGCTGCCCTACCAGATCGTGATGACCTACGCCTACGTCAACCCCGTGATCGCTGTTTTCCTGGGCTGGTTGATCATCTCCGAGGAAGTGACCGGTTGGACCATGGCCGGCGCCGCCCTGGTGATGGCCGGCGTGGCGGGCATTTTCAACAACCGGTCCTAGCCGACCGGATCACAGGGTCAGTTTCATCAACCCTGCCATGGCGCGGATCATCCCGCTTGGTGGCGGCAGAAGAGCGTCCAGTTCCTCAGTGGTTTCGAGCCATTCGCACAGCCCGGGCAGCAGCAGGAAATCGATGAAGCCGAAAAGACTCTGCCAGCCTCCGAGCAGGACCATCACTTCCCCGTCCATGACCATGCTGCGGTAGTCCATGTTGGTGCTGCCCACTGAGAAGTAGTAGATGAGCTCTTCCTTCTCAGCGGGAGTGAGATCCTCCAGGAGACCAAGGATGAGTTCCCCCCAGGCAGCCTTGAGGGCTTCGGGGATATTCTGCACGTCCGGAGCAATGCCGGATGTATCGTTCGGGGCCGCCTGCATGGCCAGGTATTCGATGTGGGCACGCAGGATGGTGGCCAGTTCCGGGCGTTCCATCAGCTTTTCCCACGCCGATCCGGAGGCGAAGAAGTTCGCCTTCAGATGGATCTTGGGCTTCACTTCGGCATCAGTGCCCGACAGGTATCGGACCGAGTACCCGAGAGAATCCAGGAGAGCATCAACGTTTTCGAGTGCTGCATCTGCGGCCGGATTCTCGGGGTAGATCTCCAACACCCACGGCGGACGGGCCTCAACGGACTGCTTGAATCGGCCTGCGATATCCCCCACTCCCTGTTTCGGTGCGTAGAGTCCGACCTCCAGAAGTCCCCCCGATTCCTTCAGGATTTCATCCATTTCGTTGGAAAAAACAATCAGACGCCCCATCAAACCGTGGGCCCGCGCCAGAGTCGGTGCAGCTCCGCTGGGCGCCGAATCAAGCGTCGGAGCGATGACCAGCACCTTGCAGCCCCTCTGGGCGCTGCCCGCCAGCAGCGAGGCGTAGATGTAACTTTGCCAAAGGGAATCGGGAACCTTGAGAATCGAACCCGGCGGCATCGGGCTGTAAAGCACCGCCTTGGCCGCGTTGACTGGCTTATCGTGGAAACCCGTCTCGTTGTGCAACTGCATCACCGAACCGCGATGGCTGATTCCATCAGGATTACGGGCCTGTTGTTCGGCTGCCAGCATCTGTCCGTAATTGACCGGTTTGGAAATTTTCCGCAGGGGATAGGGAATATCCGTGGGCTCGTACCCCTGGGCCATCAGCAGGCCGCGGGCGGCATCCTTCACCGCCAGGGCGCCTGGACCCTGGATCATGATGGCACGGTCTTCCCAGTTGGGACCGATATAGTGTTCGCCGATGCCCATGCCCGTGAACATGGCCATACCGCGATATGGATCCTCCTCGGTGATGTCGTAAAAAGCGATCTTGCGGTGGTCACGCATCATGTTGTCGGGAATCGGCAGGATGCCAACGCTGTGCCAGCTGAAAAACGACGGGTCCGCCGGATTGGTGATGTTGACATGCACCTTGATCAGGTTCTTCAGCCAATCTTCCCCGTACTGGCTTTTTGCCACCTGCAGGATCATGGACTCGGAAACAGCCTGGCGCAGACGGTCCTGGGTCTCCTTCAGCCGCTGTTCCCAATCCTCGAATCCCTTGGGCAGACCCATCTCGTAATCCAGCGGGGAGGACAACAGCCGCAGCCACAGCCGGGCCTTGTTGATCTCGAAATAGTGCTGATCCAGCAGGATGAAATACTGGGGCAGTTTACCCGTTTCATCGAAAGCCGACACGCGTTCGATCATCGCTTCGAGGTAGTTCAGGGTCTGGGCGTAGGCCACCGCGTCGGGTTTGCCTTCGCCGTTGAGCCCGCGGAAATCATGGATCCACAAAACGTGGTAGTCTTCCGCCATACGCACGGAGCGAACCATTTCCCACTGGAACTGCTCGTTGATCACATACCAGATCCGGTTTTCCTCGGTGAAGGGCTGTTGGGCCGATTTGGCGATGATATCGTCCAGCTCGGCCTGGGAATCGTGCTGGTCGGGTGTCAACGCGTATTGAAGCGGCAGCCAGACGAAGCGTGAATCCTCCCAGCGATCGCGCAGCAGAGCACGGTTCTCCTCCATCACGTCGCACAGGGTCTGGAACACGTAGAAGATCTGGTTCGCGTGTTGGTCGTTCGTATTCGTATCGGTCAGAACCCAGCTCGCGAATTCGGTCTGGGCAATTGCGATCATGCTGATCAGCGAGTCATGCTTTTTGCGTTGGCCCAAGAGGTAGTTGTAGGGAACCAGCACCTCGTCCAACAGGATGGCACGGGCCTTGACACTCAGGGAGCGGCCCATATCGGAGGTATTCCTGTCTCCTGCAGCCAGAGAAAAGGCGCGGTCCAGGGTTTCGTGATACGCCCTGATCTCCTCGGGCAGGGTGTGCCCCCCGGGGAATCCGCTGTCGGTGGTATCGATGTGGGCCTTCAAGGCGGCCAGGACAGGAGCCATGGCCTCGGCTGCGTCAGCACCCTCCGGTTCGGCGAAGGGCTGGGTCATCATGGCCAACCAGTGGGCCCGCTCTCTCAGGTCGGTGAGGGATTTTTTCAGGAGTTCGTCCTGCAACTCAAGTTCCAACCGGAAAGGATCGCGGAAGTCGAGGCTCACGTTGTCGCTCTTGGGACGAGTCGCGCCGATATTGCGACCCCACAGGGGCACGTTGATGCCCACACCAAAGGTCTGGTCCCGGGCCGGAAGCCAGCGCAGAGCGAGAGTCGTACCCCGGCCAAAGACCCCACCCCTCCTGAGGGGCAAGTCAAGAGTCAGAAGAAAATCCCACACATCGTCGCTGGCGTTGTAGTCGACACCTCCTCCAAAATAAAAACTGGGGATTTCGAACAGCGCGCGCCCACCGCCATCGAGGTCCTTGTGGCGAAACCCCACATAACCTTCAATCCGCAGGGCGGCGATGCCCACTACGGGACTACCCAGATCCTTGGACAGGCCGAGATTGTAGAATCCCGCCAGATCGCTGTTGTTCTGGGGGCGGTACCACTGCAGTTCGAAACCCGAGCGCCCCTTGTAGACCGGAGGCATTCCCAGGGAGTAGGTCTCGCCGCCTTTTTCCGGAGGGAGATCGCGCTGGGCTGAAGCCTTTTCCGCAAAACCAACGCACCCCAGCAATGCCACCAGTGTGACCAGGGGTCCCGTGATCATCCTGACGGGGAATCCGGATCCGACTGACATTAAACTCTCCTTTGTCGGTTGCTTTTCCCGGTCCTCAATCAACCCTTCTGGTCGTCTTCCCGCAGGACCCTGTAATGGGGCGACAGGATTTCCACACCCGCTTCGTTGAACTGGTCCTGGATGTTCTGGTGCAGCTCGGAATAGGAGGCCGGAATCTGGCGAGGCTTGTCGGTGTAGGCGTTGAGTTCGTATTCGATGTAGAAATCGTTCAACCCTTTTTGCAGGACAAACGGCTCGGGATCCTCCATGACATTTTCGGAAGCCTTGGCCGCCCCGATCAAAAGTTCGTGCACCTGCCGCCAGGGCACGTCGTATCCGATGGTGACGGAGGTGTGCAGGATCAGTTCCTTGGTTCTGGCCTTCGAAGTGAAGTTGATGATCTGCCCGGCCAGGATATTGGTGTTGGGGATGGTCACCCGTTCGTTCTTGGGGGTCCGCAGGCGAGTGGTCAGAAGATTGCGATCCACGACGTCGCCGACTGTCTATGCCGTCTTCTGCTTGTCCCCTATATTGAAGGGGCGCATGTAGATCAGGATGATACCGGAGATGACGTTGGCCATCGCCCCACCCGATCCGATCGAGACCAGGAGACCAATGAAGAGGGACATGCCCTTGAAGGCGCCGGAACTCGACCCGGGGATATAGGGGAAAGCCACCACGATGGAGAAGGAAATGACAATCAACCGGACGATGTTGAAGGTCGGCCGGCCCCACTCCGGGTAGAATCCGGAAATCCTGATCCGTCCCCGCTCGATCTCATGAAAGAAAAAGCGGATACCGCGCAGAAGAAAGACAGTGCCGATAATAATGAAGGCCAAAAAGAAGAAGGATGGGATCTGTTCCAGAAAAGCGGTGCCGAAGGCTTTCAACGGGCCCGCCGCAAGACCATAAACCTGGGAAGCGATACCATAGGTCCAGGGAAACAGGCTCAGCAGGAAATTCAGGTACGCGAGAACCATCCAGACGAGGGTAACGAAGTAGACCAGGCGATTGACGGCCCGGAAGAGATTGACCAGAACCTCCCCCTTCAGGACCTTGAACAGGGTCAAAGTACCGATACGCTGCTCCAGAGAATTTTCCAAGCGCCTGCGCAGGCGGGAAAGCACCGTCAGCAACACCACCAGCAGGATCGTCGCCAGGACCGCGTAGATAACCGCCTTGATGATCGAGCCGGAACTGAAATCACTGCGATAATCGATGATGGCCTGCCGGATGATCTCGATCCGTTCTTCAGCCAGTTCCGTGTCAGTGACTCCCAGGGCTTTGGCTTCAATCTCCCACACGGCCCCCAGGTACTCCCTGCCACACATGAGCAGGGTGCCCTGGATTCTATCGTCCTTGATGGTTGTCAGGTCCTCGGGGCTATACTTGAACGACTTGGCGATTTCACCAATGGCTTCACTCAACGCCGCGGCGCGATCACCAGCACCGACGACGCTCACCCCATGCATGGGAAAGAGATCCTTCCCCTGCAGAACGACCATCGCCGTGCTGTCTTCCAGGGCCTCCGCCACGGCAACGGAATCCTCGGTCACGGCAGCGGCCACCTGTTCTTCGACCGTTAACGCGGTATCCAGCTGGGGGGGGGGGTCATCCTGATCCTGGGCCAAGCCCGGCAGGGCAAGGAGCCCAAAAACCAAAGCCAGGATCATCAGGATCTTCAGGCCATGCGGCACAGCCCTCAATTTCGTCATGGTTATCATTCGTCGTCCTGATCGTTTGAAATAACACCATCATCGACGGCAATGCTGTCCTGGGCGGCAGTCCACCCACCCCCCAGGGCCTGATAGAGCTGAACGGTCGAGGTAAGCCTCAACTGCAGGGTTTCCGACGCCTTCAACTGGGAACTGAACAGCGATCGCTGAAGATCGAGAACCTCCAGGTAGCTGGTCAGGCCTCCTTCATACCGAACCCAGGACAATTCGGCCGCGCTGCTGGCGGATTCCAGCTGTTTGATTCTCGAAGCCAGTTCCGCGTCATAGGTTTCGACCGCGACCAGAGCATCCTCCACTTCCCGCAAAGCGGTCAAGAACGTTTGCTCATAGGCGTTCAGCAGTTGCTCGGTCCGGGCGATTTCCACTTCGACCCGCCGCTGGTTTTCGCCGGAATTGAAGAGCGGACCGAATATCTGGGCGCCCAGACCGGCGAAGCTGCTGGAAGCATCGGAAAACTGGGCACCGAGATCGGCAGTCAGGTTTAGTTGGGGATATTTGAGGGCCTCTGCCACTCCGATACGGGCGGTCTGGGCATGCAACCTGCGTTCCGCGGCCAGGACATCCGGACGGCGGTCCAACAGCGCCGAAGGCAGGCCAACGGGAATTTCCGGCGCCTGCGCCTGATCATCCAACGACAACCCCCGCTCGATGTCCATGGGGGGCTGGCCGAGCAACACGCTCAATACATTTTCCGTCTGGGCCCGCAACCGCGCGAAGGTCTGAACGGAAACCTCGGCTTCGTACACCTGGATTTCCGCCTGATTGACGTCGACCTCCGTTACCATACCGGCCCGCTGGCGGGATTCCACCACACCCAGGGTCTGCATCCTGGTTTCGACGGTCTGTTCGGAAATCGCCAGACGGTTGTCCAGGTCGCGCAGAAGGAAATAGGTGCGGGCAACCTGGGACACCAGCCCGATGGTCACGTTGCGGTAGGCTTCTTCCGTGGCCAGCATTTCCTGCACGGCCGCCTCGTTGGAACGGCGGACCCTCCCCCACAGGTCGACCTGGTAGGACACGTCCAGCGCCACGAACGCACTGCTGGCGGTTCCATCGTTTGCCGACGACCTGTCGAGCGCGCCATCAGCCGCGTAGTTCACCCGGGGATAGAGATCGGCCCGCACGATGCCCAATCGGGCCCGGGCTTCACTGATCCGGGCCATGGACGCCCGCAGGTCCCGGTTGCCCTCTAGGGCGGTATCGATCAGGTCCTGGAGTACGGGATCCTGGAACATTTCCCACCAGGGAAGATCGGCGATGGTGGTGTCCGCCGAGGCGCTGGTCCTGTATTCGCCCGGTTCGACGACCGGTGGACGGACATAGTCGGGACCCATGGTGCAGCCGGCCACCAATATCAGGGGAAGAAGAGGAAGCCAACGCTTCATGTCAGGCCTTCCTTCGCCGGGAAAGACGTTCCAGCAGTCCAAAGGCGGCCACCACATAGATCACTGCGATCATCATCTGCAGGACACGGACAATCACCGCGTTGCCGGCATCATCGGTGGAACTCGTCGTCGAACCGATGATCAGCAGCACGGTGGAAAACGCCATGCCGAACAGGGGGCCGCTTTTTTTTCCTGAAAACAGCTGTCTGCCGAAGGACAGTCCGCAAAGGAGCGTTAGCAGAATCATCAATGGAAAGGACGGCACCATCACCAGGGTTTCGTAGAACAACACCGAAGCGATGCCGCCCAAAATGTTTCCGGTGATGAGGGCGAGCCCCATTTTGAGATTTCCGGCCACGCCGGGCTGCATCGAGAGGATGGCGATAAAGACCAGGATCAGGATGCCCCCCGTCCACTGCATGGTGTAAAACACGGCCACGGCCGGAAAAACAACGGTCACACTCAGCAGTGCGTTCCTCAACTTGACGGCATTTGTCGGGGGAGGCGCTACCAGGGCCGCGGGAACCGGTGAGCCGGCAACAGGAGCAGGCGGATCGGGAAACATGGCCCATGTCAGCCAGACCAGCAGAACCATCATCGCGGCGCCGAAAACCAATCCGGCCGCCACCAAAAAGGCGATTTCCGGCATTTGCATCCCAACCAGCGGCAACACAAGAAGGGCGATCATCAGCCACATGACCACCAGGGGCGAAGCGCCACCGGCCTTGGCGTAGAACAACCGGAACAGAACCAGCCCGATGAAGGGCAGATAGACCAGGGGAAACGGCAACAGAAATTCAACGAGAACCAATCCGGCAAGACAGGCAGCGGCAACGACCGAAACAAACCCGAGACCGGCTTTCAGCTCCAGCCGGGCCGGCGCGGCCAGAAACCCCAGCGACAGGACAGGGGTCAAATACGACAGGGGCCATCCCACGCCCAGGGCAATGGCCATGGCGATAGTGGCGCCCACGGCGTACCGAAGCGTCCGTCGATCCTGGGGCAACAGGATGCCGCGGTGAAGGGCCACCGTTGGCGCGTCAGCGGACATAGGACAGCCAGCTCCTGATCCGGATGTTGAACCGGCCGAGGGGATTGAGCAGGGTGCCTTCGCTCGTGTAGACAATGACGTCCACCTGGCCACCCGCCCGCAGAAGCCCACGGGTCGTGTCGATATCGAATTCGATGATCACCGGAAAACGCTGGGGTTCACGCAGCCAGCTTTGGGTGCTGGCAACCGTTGGCAGATCGCCCCGGTTGGATCCACCACCGGAACTGACCCCGTAGCCAACGCTGCGCACCTTTCCGACGAACACCCTGCCGGGAGCCGCGTCGAGCACGAACTCCACCGGATCACCCTCGGTGATGTTGCCGAGATTGTTCTCGCGCATGTCCGCCTGGATCCATATGTCGTGGGTCGAAACGAATGTGGCCAGAGGCTGCCCAGCCTGGGCATAGTGCCCGACGTCGACATTGAAACTTTCGATCACCCCACGTGACGGGGCAGTCAACGTGGAAAACTCCAGGTCCAGGTGGGCATGCTCGACCGCCGTGACGGCCACCCGGATCTGAGAATTTTCGGGCCCCTCGATTCCCAGTTGCTGCTGGGCTTTTTCCAGATCGGCCTCAGCCGAAGATACCCGTTCCAGCGCCTGGGCAAGGCCGGTTTCCGACCGGTCCTTGTCGGCCAGGGAAAGGGCCCCGGGATTGTCCTCGAGAACCGACTGCGTACGATCGTAATTTCGCTGGGCCCGGTCGAGTTGTGCCCGGGCCACCCCCAACTTGCCGGCGGCGGCTTTTACGGTCGCCCCCTGAACTCCCATCTGCTGCGTCGTCTGATCGAGATTGGCCTCGGACGAACGAACCGCCAACTCGAAGGGCCGGCGGTCGATCTGGAAGAGGACGTCATCCTGCTCGACCATGCTGTGCAATCGCACGCCGACTTCGGTGATGTGCCCCGACACGCGGGGCACAATGGGGACAATGAGGGATCGCACACGGGCCTGGCTGGTGTAGGGGGTCACTCGATCCGATTTAACATACCAGATGAAGATAACGACGCAAACAGCTAGA
>DAOWLV010000408.1 GCA_030643455.1 Candidatus Krumholzibacteriia bacterium
GCGGCGGTTGCGGCCACCGCCGGTGCGGTCATGCCGTGGTCGGCGAAGCGGTGCACGTCTTCGGGGGTGACGCGTCCGCCGGGACCGGTGGGCGATACCAGGTTGATGTCGACCTTCATTTCGCGGGCCAGCCTGCGAGTGGCCGGGGCTGCGGGAACGGGGCGCCTGACGCCGGGCATGGCGGCCGGGGCCACGGCTTCGGGAACGGTTTCGGTTTCTGGTGTGTCGGGCGCGGCGAAGGTCTTTTCGGCAGCGGCTTCCTCGACAGCCGCGGCCTCGCCGGTGCCGTCGTCGATGACCACCACGACGTCGCCCACGTTGACGATGTCGCCGACCTTCCCCTTGTGGGCGGCGATCTTTCCGCCCCGGGGCGAGGGGATGGTCACGGCGGCCTTGTCGGTCTCGACATCCATCAAGGGCTCGTCTTCACCGATTTCGCCGCCTTCTTCGACGTACCACTTGAGGATCTCGCCCTCGGCGATTCCCTCGCCCAGATCAGGCAGTTTGAATTCGAACAAGCTGGCTGCCTCCCGGTCAGAAATTAAGGGTTTCCTCGATGGCGTGAGCCACCCTGGACGCGTTGGGCAGATAACTCTTCTCGCGCCCGAAGTAGGGAGTGACCACGTCGAAACCGGTCAACCGTTTGACGGGGGCTTCCAGGTAGAGGAAGGCCTTGTCGTTGATCCGGGCGGTGATCTCGGACGACACGCCGAAGCTGCGCGGCGCCTCCTGCACCACGACGCAGCGCCCGGTCCTGGTCACCGATTCCACCACGGTGTCGCTGTCCAGCGGCGAGATGGTCAACAGATCGATGATCTCGATGCTCGTCCCGCGCTCTTTTTCAACCTGGGCCGCGGCCTTGACCGTCGGTCGCATCATCGCTCCCCAGCTGACCAGCGTCAATTCAGTACCTTCCTGGACGACCTGCGCCTTGCCCAGCGGCATGACTTCCTCTTTGTCAGGCACTTCCTCGCGGAAAGCGCGGTAGGAGTGTTTGGGTTCCATGAACACCACGGGATCCGGGTCGCGGATGGCGGCTACCAGCAGCGCCCGGGCATTTCGCGGACCGCTGGGAGTGACCACCTTGGCGCCGGGCAGGTGGGCGTAGGTCGCCTCGCGGCTTTCGCTGTGATGCTCGAGTGCACGCACACCGCCGCCGAAGGGCATCCGGATCACCATCGGCACCGTGAGCTGGCCGTGGGTACGGGCTCGCATCCTGGTGGCGTGGGCCTCGAACTGTCCCATCATCAGGTAGCTGAAGCCGGAGAACTGCATCTCGCAGACCGGTTTCAATCCCGCCAGGGCCATGCCGATGCTGGTGCCGATGATGGCGCTTTCGGCCAGGGGGGTGTCCAGCACGCGGCCGGTGCCGAACTCCTCCAGCAGGCCTTCGGTCAGGCGGAACACGCCGCCGTCGACGCCCACGTCCTGACCCAGAACGATCACGTCCTTGTCGTTGGCCATTTCCTGATGCAACGCCAGATTGATGGCCTGGACCATGTTCAGCTTAGCCATGGTCGGCCTCCCTTTCGACGTTGCCCAGGAAGTCCTTGTGCTGCTCGGCGATGACGGCATGTTCGGTTCCGAAGACGTGCTTGAAGGGGTCGTCCTGCTGCCAGTCCTTGGGCGATTCGAACTCCTTGACCGCGTCTTCGACCTTGGCCTTCACTTCGCCGCGCAGGGGCTCTTCCTTGGCATCGTCCCAGAACCCCTTGTCTTTCAGGTACTTGTTGAAGCGAAGGAGAGGCTCTTTTTTCCAGGCGACCTTTTCCTCTTCTTCGGAACGATACTTCTTGGGGTCGTCGGCGGTGGTGTGCATCATCAGGCGGTAGGTCACCGCTTCGATCAGGGTGGGGCCCTCGCCTTTACGGGCCCGGTCCAGCGCTTCGGTGATGGCCACATGCATGGCCAACGGATCGTTGCCGTCGATCTGCAGGCAGGGAATATCGTAGGCGATGCCCTTCTGGGCGATGGTCCCGCTGGCGGTCTGGGACTGGCGGGGCATGGATATGGCCCACTGGTTGTTTTGCACGATGAACACCACCGGCGCCTTCCAGGCCGAAGCGAAGTTCAAACCCTCGTGGAAATCGCCTTCGCTGGTGCCGCCGTCGCCGATGAAGCAGACGGCCACGGAATCTTCGCCCTTGTAGCGGCTGGCCCAGGCCAGGCCCACAGCATGTTCGACCTGGCACCCGATGACGACGCTGGTGGGAATGATCCGCAAATCCTTGTTGGGCAGGATGTTGCCTTCTTCCCAGCCATTGTAGTAATAAAGAGTGGAGGTCAACGGTTCGCCGCGGACCAGGCGCCCACCCAACTCGCGGAAGGCGCCCACGAACCAGTCCTTGTCCTGCATGGCCAGCGCCACGGGAATCGAAATGGCTTCCTGGCCGGTGTTGGGCGGAAAGGTGCCCAGGCGGCCCTGGCGCTGGAGCTTGAGCATGCGCTCGTCGAGCTCACGGGCCAGCCGCATCCAGCGGTATATCTCAAGTAGCTCGTCCTCGCTTAGCTTGGGTTCCAGCTTGGCGTCGAGCTTGCCGTTCTCGTCGAGGATCTGGAGGTGCTGGACGGAAAATTTCGCGATCTGCTTTCTCGGCATCAAAAATCCTTCGTTGATCTGAGGTTGGCAGAGGGCCTGGAAGTCGTGAAAACGGGCCGGATGGCGGCCCCGAAGCGATATTCGGAGAGGCTCCCGGCCCGGGAAATTCTCGCTATATGATAGCAGTCCGGGCCGAATTTCGCCAATCACGTAATTTTTCTGTTCTTCCTGAGGACTGCTAACGAAAGGAGACCGCCATTTTGGCTTGATTTCTATCAGGAACTTTTGCGCTAGAAAACTATTGATACTGATTTGGTCTGTTAGTATCATACCTCTGGTTGGTTTTCCCTTCGTGAGATCAGTTACTCCTCTCATTGAACACCAAGGAATTAATGTGAACACCCAAGAAGTAGTCCTAACAGAGGCACAAAAGCTTTTTGCTCGCTTCGGGTTCAACAAGACTACGGTCGACGAGATTGCGGCGGCATCCCACATTGCCAAGAGTACGCTCTATCACCACTTCCCGAGCAAGGAAGAGATTTTCCGGGTGGTGATTGAACGAGAAAGCCAGGACTTGGCAAAGCGGATCCGAGAAGCCGTGGAAGCGGCCGACTCGCCAAAGGAAAAACTGCACGCATTCGTGGTAATCAGAATGAGCCGTCTGCGAGAACTGACGAACTTTTACAGCGCACTGAGGGAGGAGTACTTGGAGCACTATCC
>DAOWLV010000293.1 GCA_030643455.1 Candidatus Krumholzibacteriia bacterium
CCTTCCTGGAATACGATCTTGCCGTCCCAGGCACCGGGCTTGAGCCCCTGGCAATCGATCCTGAGCTTTTCCTCGAACCATGCCGCCAGCTTGTTGAATTCCTGATCGGCGGCCGCCGCCAGGAACGGGTCCTGGTCGTGTTTGGCCCAACTGACCAGTTCCTCCCGGATGGGACTGTAGAACTCGGGGTGGAAACGTCCGAAGTCGGCCAGCAGGCGGAACAGGTCCTCGAACAGTCGCCGGGTCCGCACCGGGGCCGGCCAGGACAACTGCGTGCGATAGGAATGGAGGCGTTGCCGGAACGCCTGCAGCCGACGGGGTTCGATGCGGGCCTTGCTGATGGAGGCGAAGCTCTGTTCGTCGAGGAACGGTTTGCCCGATTCGATGAAGGCCGGCAGGTAACGCAGGTAGTCGGGCGTCGGCTGGTCCAGGACAAGAACCTGGTAGGCTCGGCAACGGACGGGTTTCTCCCGGTGGTTGGCCAGGGATTCCAGTCGTCGGCGGATGACCTGGCCCTGGCGGACGCCGGCCCGGCCCAGCTCCTGATCCAGCTCGACAATCGCGGCCAGGGCCTGTTCACGGTCCCCGAACATGGCTCGGCTGCACAGCGTATCGACCTCTGCCAGCTGGCGGTCCACCCGGCCCGGTTCCACGGGGTCGGGGTGGTCCAGGTTCCCTTCGGAGGGCAGGTAGACCTGTTCCGAGAATACTCCCAATTCGGTGTCCCAACCGGTGCGGCAGGGACTGAAGTTGATCAGCTGTGGATTGGCCATCCACAGCAGCGGCTGGCGAGCCAGCAGACCCAGGTCGATGACCTGCCCGTCCAGATGATATTCGAGATCGCCAATACGGACGCGTCCGTCCGTCCCCGCAGCCAGGGTCAGGGATTGATCGGTTTCGTTGTTGACCAGGAACCCGTCGCGGGGTTCGACGGCGTCCTCGAGCACACCCAGGTCGCGAAAGAACCAGCGGGGGATGCGGACCGAGAATTTGCCGACTTTCAGGATACGTACGCTGGACCGGTACAGCTCGGTGATCTCGTCAGCGAAATTGGCTTCGATGACCTTGCGCCGGTACGATCCCTTGGGGGTCAATTCTCCCTTGTCGGTGCTGAAATCCCGGTCCAGGATCTCGAAGTTGACCACTCTCTCGTAGGCGGTCAGAACGGGGTTGGCGGTGCTGATGATCTGCTGGAAGTATTCGCGGCGGTCCTTGTCGCCGGACAGTGATTGCAGGACATCGTCCTGATCGTCCGGCACGATCAACAGGGTGTTGTAGCTGCGGCCGTCTCCGGCCAGGAAGGTCCGTTTGATACCCGGTACCTGTTCGAACATCGATTCCACCACGCGCGGGGCGATGGTTTGCCCACGGTTGTTCTTGTAGATGTCCTTGATCCGGTCGACGATCTCCAGGTGGCCGTCCTGTGTCTTGCGAAAAAGATCTCCGGTGGCCAACCAGAAGTCGTCCGAGTCCTGATCCTCCACGGCAAGGCAACCTGCGGGAGCCTCTTCGGGCAGGTATCTGGCGATGTAACAGCCGGCGATCTGCAATTCGCCCTGGTCGGCAAAGCGTGTCTTGACCCCGGGCAGGGGCAGCCCCACAGAGCTTTCGACATAGTTGTCGGGCGGGGTCATGGTCAGCCCGCCGGTACCCTCGGTCATGCCGAATCCGCTGCACAGACTCACGTTGTTGCGGTGGAAGAATCGGAATACACGTGGATCAAGATAACCCGCCGCAGACAGACCCCAGGAGAGCCTGTCGCCGACCACATCCCGGAAGATGTCCTCCTGGGACCTTTCGATTTCCCCTCCCTGGGCCAGTTCCATGACCCGGTCCCGAATCTGGACCCACCTGACCGGCACACTGATCAGCGCCGTGGGTCGAACCTGCTGGAACTGGTGAAGCAGGGTGGCGGCCGAGGGATTGCCCGCGAAGATGTAGGTGCCACCCCAGAAAATGGTGCCCAGCATTTCGAGATAACGGCCAAAGGTGTGGAACAGCGGAAGGTAGCAGAGCATGACTTCATCACGACCCACCTCGGGCAGGGCCGCGGCCCGGGCGAAGCGTTTCGTCACCAGGTTGTACTGGCTGAAGGCCACGCCCTTGGGACGTCCGGTACTGCCGGAAGTGAACATGACGGTGCATGGTTCGCGCATGCTGCGCCGCGTTCGGTTAGCCAGGAGTGTTTCGATCTCGTCGGTGTCCATCTGGGCGCGGCGCTCATCCAGCATGAGGATGCCTTCTTCGCCTACCCGCAGACAATGGTTCAGGGTGAATATGACGAAGGTCTGGTCCGTCTTGGCGCGGACCGCCAGAAGGGCTTCCAGCCGGTCCGGGTGGTCGCAGACCGCCACCGTGATGCACAGTCGGTTGAAGATCCAGACCAGGTTCTCGGTGCTGAAATGAATATTCAAGGGAGTGATGAAGATGTCGTGGGTCAGACAGGCCAGGTCGCAGCAGGCGGACCCGAGACTGTTCTGGCACAGGAGGGCGACCCGCGGGCCATCCTGCTGGCGCGAGCAGCCGTCCTGCAGTTCGGGCCGCGGCCCTTCCTTGAGGATCACCGCGGCGATGGAACGGGCCCGCCGGCTGATCTGCTCGTAGTTCCAGCTTCCGCTGCCGGGTTCGGCCAGTTCCTGGAACAACACGTGTCCCGGCTGGTCAGCGACCCGCCGGTCCAGCATGTCACCCAGGGTGTATGCGATGTCTTCGCAGATGGTGAAGGTGGTTTCAGCCCACCGGAGGCGGGCATCGGCGTCGGGCAGGGAAGTGAGGAAATCAGGGTGGCGGGTCAGCGCCAGATATTCGCACCAGAGATCCCGGTCATGACTGGTCGCAGGACCGTTCGTGAGAAGCTCTTCGGCGCAGGCAAGCAGTTCGGTAGCTGGAGCGGCAAGGGATTCCCCGGTGCGATCTCCCCCCACCGGAGCGAAGGGGCGCAAGAGAGTCCGGAGGCGGTGGGCCTGGCTTTCCATCAGTCCTTTCGGCCGTCCCCGTCGGGATCGGTCACCAGCCGGTAGCCGACCCCGTGGACGGTCAGGATGTGCCGTGGATTGCGGGGGTCCGTTTCAACGATCTTGCGCAGACCCAGGATGAAGTTGTCGACGGTGCGCGTGGTGGGATAGGCGCCGAAGCCCCACACGCGGTCGAGGATCGTTTCCCGGTCCACCGGTTCCCCGGCGTGTTCACTGAGCAGACGCAAAATCATCACTTCCTTTTCCTTCAGGCCGATGGTGCCTTCGTCGGTAACCGCCTGATAGGCCCGCAGGTTGACTTCGGCCTTGCCGATACGCAGGGATCTGGGGGTCTCCTGGCCCCGGAACCAGTCCTGGCGACGGAAGAGGGACTTGATGCGCGCCAGCAGTTCGGCCAGATCAAAGGGTTTGGTGATGTAGTCGTCCCCACCTTCGTCCAGCCCCTTGATCCGGTCCTGGCCGCCACTGCGGGCGGTCAAAAAAAGGATGGGCACACGGTCACCTTCATTCCGAACCCGGCGGCAGAAGGCGAAACCGTCCATGCCGGGCAGCATGACATCCAGGAGGATGAGTTCGATGCCTCCGCCCTGCCACAGTTCCAGTCCGTCTTCGGCGCTGCCGGCCAGTACCGGTTCGTAACCCTCGAGTTCCAGATTGATTCTCAGGCCGTCGGCCAGGTGCGCGTCGTCCTCGACAACGAGTATACGCCGCTTCATGTGTCTCCTTTCGGATGTGCGAACGATCACACCACGACGGTTGGCTTCCGGTCAACCGCCGGTGGGCTGGGCGGGCAGGACGAGAGTGAAGGTGCTGCCGGAGCCTTCTTCGCTCTCCAGTTCGACCCTGCCACCCATGGTTTCGATGTTGCGGCGAACCAGGTGAAGGCCAACGCCGGCACCCGGGTGGCGGCTCTCCTTGCTCCCGCTATAAAAGCACTCGAATACCCTGTTATGCAAGCGGCGGGGAATGCCGGGACCGTTGTCGGCCACCTTCACCAGGTGCCACTTGTCACCGGCTTGAACAGTGACGGTCACCCGGACACGATCGGGACTGTGGCTGACGGCGTTGACTACCAGGTTGCGCAAAGCCAGACTCAAGGTCAGTTTGCGGCCGAGGATAAAGGCGCCGGACGGTGCGTCGAGAGAAAATTCAGCCCCGTGGTCGTCGGAGAAATCCCGCAGGTCGTTCAGCACTTCGCGGCATTCGGTGGCCAGGTCCAGGCGGACCTGCGGTCCCTGGGCGAATGTGTCGTCCGCGCTCATCGCCAGCACTTCGTCCACCAGCGTTTCCAGACGTGTGAGGTCCTCGATCATCCGGCTCCTGATACGCGACTGGTCGGTGTCGCCCAGTCCCTCGCGTCCCAGGGTTTCGGTGTAGAGCCGCAGGCTGGCCAGGGGTGTCTTGAACTCGTGGGTGGCGCCGGAAAGGAACAGCTCCCGGGTTTGCTTGAACTTGACCTCGCTACGCCAGGACAGGAACAGGATGGTAGAGCCGGCCACCAGCAGGATGATGAAAAAGAACCCTTCGTACAGGAACATGTTTCGCGTGGCCTGGGCGTCTTCCCGGATGGTCTTCATTACCGCGGGGTCCACCAGGACTTCCACCCCGGTGTCGGTCTTCACAAAGATGAGATGGGGGAAGGAGGGGCTCAGCCATCCGCGAGGGTCTTCGCGCACATGGGGGTCGGACTGTATCAGGAAGGTGGCGTGAAGCTTGTCGGTGGCCAGTTTCTGCAGTTCGAATTCGGCCCGGTCATTGCCCACGTTGGTCAGGAAATAGAGCCACCAGGCCCCCATGACCAGCAAAAGG
>DAOWLV010000133.1 GCA_030643455.1 Candidatus Krumholzibacteriia bacterium
AGCAGGAATCTCAAGGGCATGGCCAAGGACCTGAACGTGCCGGTACTGGCCTTGAGCCAGCTGTCGCGCGGGGTGGAAGCTCGTGGTGACCACCGGCCCATGCTGAGCGATCTGCGCGAGTCCGGGGCCATCGAGCAGGATGCCGACGTGGTGATGTTCATCTTCCGCGAGGAAGTCTACAAACCCGACGACGAGACCGTTCGCAACATGGCCACGCTGATCATCGGCAAGCAGCGGAACGGGCCCATCGGCCAGTTCGATCTGCACTTCCACAAGGAATTCACGCGGTTCAACGATCTTGCCAGGTGACCGGTTGGTTTTCGTTCGATCTTGAATTGTGGTATGATGATTCCCCTGACATCCTTCCAAAGGGGAGTAATATGCGCATCCTCATCACGCTCTTCGTTTTTTTTTGTCTGCTGTCCTCTCCTGCCGCCGCCCAACCCAACATGGAGGGCATGGACTGGCCGCCCCTCATGACCGAAGACGGTTTCCGGATTTTCTTCGACGGTTCGGTTGAATGGTATTTTGGGGGAATCATTCCTGACCCAATTCTCGAGTTCTGGCAGACGCAGCCAATGGTCGATGCCTATCTGGTGCTGACGCATCCCACCGCGACCCAGCTCGGGGGATACCGTGTGCGTTCGCAGGTCGTCGGCGACCACGTTATCACGGATTGGGAAGTTCCCGGCCAACCCGTGTCGGTCCAGGTCGTGGGCGACGAGATCCAGGTCGAATACCCTTTGGGGTTCTCCATGGACGGTTCGCCCGTCACCCTGATCCACTGGACACTGTTCAACAGTCCGTTTCAACCGGTGGCGTTTTTCCTGATGCCGCCCGACGGCTATGAGACGCCGGTCTACTTCGACGGCGCCGGCTCGCCCGTGGCGGCGAACACCTTCAACGGGGCCTACTATAACTTCACGGTGCCGGTTACGATTCTCAACGGCGGTGTGACACCTATCGAGGAGTCCAGTTGGGGTAGAGTGAAGACGCTCTACAGGTGAGTTGATCTTCGCTTCCACAAGGAGTTCACGCGGTTTGTCTATCTCGCACGGTGAAGGAGCCGATACCGCCCCGTGCCTGCACCTGATCGATCTGGACCAGGACCTGCCCGGCCAGCGCAGTTTCATCAGCTGCTGGGTGTCGGTGCAAGATGATCTGGTGTTCATCGTCGATCCCGGGCCGCCTTCGACCGCCGACCACCTGATCGCCCGGCTCGAAGGCCTGAATATTTCCCACCTGGATTTCATCCTGTTGACCCATGTTCACCTGGACCACGGTGGTTGCACCGCCCGGGTTCTGGAGCGATGGCCGGAAGCGAAAGTCGTCTGCCACGAGAAGGGCCGGCCCCACCTGGTGGATCCGACCAGGTTGTGGAAAGGATCACTTGAAGTGCTCGGACACAAGGCCGAGGTCTACGGGGAACCCGCGCCCGTGCCGGCGACCGGGTTGGCGGATTTCGACATGCTCTCCGCAAGGGGTGTCGAGGCAATCCTCACACCGGGTCATGCCCCCCACCACGTGGCCTTCCGTCACGGCGACCACCTGTTTCTCGGCGAAGCGGCCGGAACCTTCTCCGATCTTGGCGGGGGACCGGCGACCGAGCACTACTATCTGCGGCCGGCCACACCGCCCCGGTTTTTCCCGGATGTCGCCCGCGCATCGCTCGACCGGTTGCTGGCCCTGGATCCACTTCCCGGCCGGCTCCTGTTCGCCCATCATGGTGAATTCGCGGGAGATACGCGGGGCTTGCTGACCATTGCGCGCAACCAGCTCGCCTTGTGGGTGGAGACTACGGCGGCAACCCTGGAAATCCAGAGAGGTCTTCCCCATTCGGAGCAGCCGACCGGTGAAGCGGGGTTGATGGACCTGATTGCCGCCCGTCTTGCCCAGGTCGATCCCCATTTCGCGCGGGGCGCCGACCTGGCAATCGACATCCGGGCCAGGGAACAGGATTTCACATGCCAGACCCTGCGTGGTATCCTGGAATATATTCGGAGGTAAGTCTTGGGAATCGCAGCGGACATCGCCGTCATCGTCTTGGCCGGACTGGTGGGAGGGTTTGTCGCCCACTGGCTTCGCCAGCCCCTGATGCTGGGTTATATCGCGGCTGGTATCCTGCTCGGCCCGGTGAGCAACCACGCCTGGATCAACGATCCGCACGAAATCGAATTGCTGGCCGAGATCGGCGTGGCCCTTCTCCTGTTCGCCCTGGGCATCGAGTTCTCCCTCAAGGAACTGCGCCCGGTGCGCAAGATCGCCCTCATCGGCACCCCCATCCAGCTCGTGATCACCCTTGGGGTGGGCCTGGGCGTGGGGACCGTGCTTGGATGGCCCTGGACCGAGTCCGTCTGGTTCGGGGCCTGCGTCTCCCTTTCCAGCACCATGGTCGTCTTGAAAACCCTTCAGAGCCAGGGTCGCCTGGGCACGCTGTCGAGCCGGGTGATGATCGGTATGCTCCTGGTGCAGGATCTGGCCCTGGTGCCCATGCTGATCCTGTTGCCCGAGCTCACCGACCTGCAGGCGGGCTTGCCGGCCCTTGGCTGGGCCTTCCTGCGGGCGGGAATTTTCCTCGGCCTGATGGTCCTGGTGGGAACCCGGGTGATCCCCCGATTGATGGTCCTGGTCAGCCGCGCGAACAGCCGGGAGCTCTTTCTGCTCACCGTCACGGCCCTGGGGCTGGGCATCGGCTTCGCCACCTACAAGGTCGGCCTCTCTTTCGCCTTCGGGGCCTTCGTGGCGGGCATCGTGCTCAGCGAATCGGAACACAACCACCAGGCCCTGAGCGATATCATCCCTTTGCGAGACATCTTCGGGCTGCTGTTCTTCGCCTCGGTCGGCATGCTGCTCGATCCTTCTTATCTGAAGCAGAACCTGCTTCTGGTCATGGGCCTGGTGGCGGTGATCGGGCTGGTCAAGGGCCTCGTCTTCGCGACCCTGGCCCGGGCCTTCCGGTACGGCAACGTGGTGCCCCTGGCCCTGGGCCTGACCATGTTCCAGTCGGGCGAGTTTTCTTTTGTCCTGGGCCGGGTGGGTCTGGCAACGGGCGGCATAAGTCAGGAGCTGTATTCCAGCATCATGGCGGTGGCCCTGCTGTCCATGTTCCTGACCCCCTTGGCGGCTGGCCTGACCGCTCCGATTTACGGGCTGATCCGCCGCCGCCGCTCCCGTGAGCCCATGCAGATGATCAATCTGGAGCGGGAAGATCTGCGTGACCACGTGATCATCGCCGGGGCCGGTCGCATGGGACAGGCCGTGGCCAGGGTTCTGGGTCGGTCGCACCTGCCCTTCGTGGTGGTTGAACTGGATCAGCACCGGCTGGAGTTCTGCCGCGACGCGGGCGTGGCCACGATCTTCGGGGACGCCACCCATCCGCTGGTCCTGGAAGCCGCCGGGTTGGGTGAGGCACGGCTGCTGCTGGTCACGACCCCGGATCCGGTCACCACCCTGGCCGTGGTCCGTCACTCCCGCAAACTGCGACCGGATCTGCACGTGGTGGCCCGGGCCGAGAGCGACCTGATGCTGGAGGAACTGCGCGACCTGGACGTTCACGAGGTCGTCCAGCCCCAGATGGAGGCTGGGCTGGAAATCACCCGCCAGGCCCTGGTTCACCTGGACGTTTCCCCGAATGAGATCGAGCGCTGCCTCGCGGATGCCCGGCAGGATTTCCATCTGCCGCTGGATGCGGTTGGCGGCGGGGCTGGTTGACCCTTCGCAAGGCTGCTTGCAGTTATAGACTTCCTCACCGGGGACACTTATATTCGGCCCATCATGGAACGCTTTTTTGCCAAAATCGGAAATTATGTCATCGCGGGCCTGAGCAACGCGGGGCATGGGACCATGCTGCTGCGGGCCATCTTTCGCGAGACGCCCCATATCTGGAAGATGCGTCGGGAAGTGCTCGTCCAGATGCACGTCGTGCTGATCGGTTCCATGCCCCTGGTCATCGTCACTTCCGTGTTCGTCGGTGCGGTGACCGCGGTTCAGGCCGTGTACCAGATGCAGGCGCTGGTGCCCATGAAGTTTTTGGGCGTGATGATTTCCAAGACGGTGTTCATCGAACTCGGACCGGTATTGATGGCACTGGTGGTGGGCAGCCGCCTGTGCGCCTTCTACGCCGCGGAACTCGGCACCATGAAGGTGACCGAGCAGCTGGACGCCATGAACATCATGGCCATCGATCCGGTGCGGTACCTGGCCATGCCCCGGTTCTGGGCTTCGGTCCTGATGATTCCGGTGGTGACGATTTTTGCCGACGCGGTGGCTGTTTTCGGTGGTTACACCATTTCGGTGATGACCCTGGACATTTCCAGCGGCGTGTTCATCGAAGGGCTGCAGCTTTTCTACAAGCACAGCGATATCCTGGGCGGCTTGATCAAGTCGGTCGTGTTCGGCGGGATCATCGCCCTGAGCGGGATCTTCAACGGATTCCACACCCAGGGGGGCGCCGAGGGAGTGGGGCATTCCACCATGACCGCGGTGGTTGCCAGCTGTCTGAGCGTACTGGTGGCCGATTATTTCCTGGCGATCATCCTGTTCCAGATCATTTTCCAGAAGTAGGCGGAAGCGGTGAAAGTGGAATACAACATACCCCCACCACCGGATCAGAAAGTCGCCGATCCCACTGCGTTTTCGGGTATCGTCATCGAGGGTGTGTCCAAGAGTTTCGGCCCCAAGCAGGTGCTCACCGAGACCGACCTGCTGATCAACAAGGGGGAAACCCTGGTGGTCATCGGCCGCAGCGGCGAGGGCAAGTCCGTGCTGCTCAAACATATCGTGCGGCTGCTGGAGCCGGATGCCGGCCGGATCTGGGTCGAGGGTGAGGAAATTTCCGAGATGGAGATGTCCGAACTGATGGAGATGCGCAAGAAATTCGGATTCCTTTTCCAGGGCGCGGCCCTTTTCGATTCCATGAATGTCTGCAAGAATGTGGGTCTGATGCTGGAGGAACACTCGGGATGGTCCATGGACAAGATAAAGGACCGGGCCTGCGAATGTCTGGCCTTGGTGGGATTGACGGATTCGGATGACAAGCTGCCCAGCGAACTGTCGGGCGGCATGAAAAAACGGGCGGCCCTGGCCCGGGCCATCGTGATGGAGCCGGAGTACATTCTATACGACGAACCGACGACCGGCCTGGACCCGATCACCGGCGACGCCATCAACGATTTGATCATCAAGCTGCAGAAGGAACTCGGCGTGACCAGCATCATCGTGACCCACGACATGGCCAGCGCCTTCAAGGTCGCTGACCGGATGGCGATGCTCAGCCGGGGCAAGATCGTATTCACCGGCACGGTGGACGAGGTGAGGAACACCGACCACCCCATGGTGCGGCAATTCATCGAAGGCAATTCCCAGGGACCGCTGGGAGCATTCTAGTTGGAGAACCGGATGAAGATTAGAATCAACGAAGTCCAAGTGGGTGTTCTGACAATCGCCGCTCTCGTCATCCTGATCGGTGGCATGATGTGGTTCAAGAACATCGACCTTTCCAAGGGACAGAAATTCTACCAGGCGGATTTCACCAACGTGGCAGGTCTGCGTGTGGGCGACAAGGTCCAGGTGCGGGGCATTCGCATGGGTGAGGTGTCGGGGATGCAGATCCTGCAGGCCTCGGTGCGGGTCGAGCTGCGCGTGGATGAGATTGTCGAGCTGCGCGAGGACGCCATGGTGACCCTGGGGGAAAAGGGGATCGTGGGCGAGGTGGTCATCGAGATCGATCCGGGCATCGGGGATCCCATCCACGAGGGGCACATTTTCAAGGGCCGCACCGCGGGCACCATCGCTTCGATGACGGACGCCGCGGGTGACGCACTGGTGGAATTGCGGACCCTGACCCATAAAGTCACCGAGCTGGTGGATCAGATCAAAACCGAGGGCATGGTGGTCGAGACCCTCGTTCAGGCCCACGAGACCCTGGACAAGGTCGACCACATGGTCGAGGAGAACCACACCGATATCAGGGTGATCCTGGACAACCTGCGGGTCTCCTCGGACGGATTGCGCGAGATCGTGGAATCCGGCCGCATCGAACAGACCTTCGACAACGCTTCGAACGCCATGGCCAGCGCCGACACCCTGATGGACGTGATACAGGAAGCGGCCCATTCCCTGAATTCCATCATGGCCAAGCTGGACGAGGGCGAGGGTTCGGCGGCCCTCCTGCTCAATGATCCCAGCCTCTACACCACCGCCGATTCGACCATGGCTTCATTCAAACGCCTGATAGACGAGATGCGCCGGAACCCGAAGAAGTACTTCAAAGTGAACGTAATGGACTTTTAATCGCGACTGCACCGGCCCGGGCCGGTCCTGGAGGATTCCCATGAACGACGAGCAGAAGAAAGACGAAATGATCAAGATCATCAAGGACGCCGTGATGGTCGAGGTCAAGGGACAGCAGCTTTATACCCATGCCGCCAGCGAGGCGTCCGATCCGGCGGCCAAGGCCATGTTCGAGATGCTGGCCAAGGACGAGGATGACCACGTGCGCATCCTGACCAACCAGTACAAGAGCCTGATGGCCGAAGGCAAACTCAACCTCGACGACGTGGCTCCCGCCGCGGTCGATCACGGTTCCCAGGACGTGGTGACCGATGATTTCAAGCGGTCCATCAAGAGGGGCAAGTTCGAGATGGCGGTCATCAGCATCGGCTGCGACCTCGAGAACAAGGCCATCTCCTACTACAAGGAACACGCCGAAAAGACCGATGACCCGGACCTGAAGAAGCTCTTCACCTGGCTGCGGGAATGGGAAGACGGACACCTGGAGCAACTGCTCGAACTCGAGAAGATCTACCAGGACGCCTACTGGGCGGACCAGGGTTTTTCACCGATGTAGAGGTTGGATCTCATTCCGGTTTCATGCCCTCGGGCGGATAACGGAAGGGCACCGTGACCCAGCCGTCGGTGGCGGCACCAAACTCGCTCGCGGGGGCGTAACGGCCCCTGCGGGCGGCTTCCAGGGCCGCCTGATCCACCACGGGGTGCAAACCCTGCAAGATGGCCGCTTCGACGACCTGGCCGTCCAGGCCGACCAGCACCCTGATCATCACCATCCCTGCCAGATCCAGATCCGCCGCCTCGGGTGGGTACTCGGCCAAAGGCAATTCGAGTACGCGAGGCCGCACGTAGTCGGCCGAACGGCCCTTCATCTCCTCGGGAAAAACTTTTTCATGGGGTTGCCGGGCGTCGGAATCCACATCGACGTTCACATTGGAACAGCCCATGGCCGCCAGCAGAAAAAGAAGGCTGATTATCGGTCGCTGCATCGACGTTCTCCATTACGCAAAAGGACAGGAACATTCCCATCCCAGGATAACATCGTCGAGCGCAATGAAGTCGGTTTATTTACTGATCCACGGTCACGGGCTTCTGCTCCACCGCCGGAGCCTGCTTGCTGCGGGCATTCTGGTTCTGCATTTTTTCAATGGTCTGCCGCATCCATTCCGACCGTTCGGCCTGGCGGATGCAGGTCCCGGCGTTTTCGGCGAAGACCTCGAGGGCCCGCAGGTCCTCTTCCACGTAGATGGTGTGGGGGGCTCGGCTGCTTATGTTGAGCACGCCGACCAGCTCGTCGCGCACCATGATGGGCACCACCATGGCCGCGGTCAGCTTCATGGCCTGGACCCTCAGTCCAGGATACTGGGCAGAGTCCACGTTGGGGCCCAGGATTACCGGCTTCTTGCGCTTGGCGACGTAACCGGCGATTCCCTTGCCCACCGGCTGCTCGACCTTGTAGAGCTTTTCGCGGTTGATGTGGCCGGTGGCCGCCTTCATCTCCAGCATGTTGGTCTCGGTGTTCAGCAGCATGAGCGAGGACTGGTGGCAGTCGAAGATCTCCAGGCAGGTGCTGGTGATCGCCTGGA
>DAOWLV010000297.1 GCA_030643455.1 Candidatus Krumholzibacteriia bacterium
CTCCATCGGTTACAGGAATCCAGCGGGTTGATTGCGGGCCATGATACCCGCAGCGGGGGGTCCGCACCAGATCAATTCGGTTTGTCAACCCTGCCGGCGAATCACCACCAGCGTGATGTCGTCCGACTGGGCCACGCCCGAGGTGTGGGTGGACACCGCATCCAGGATGGCGTCCTTGATGCCCGCGGCCGGCAGATGGCGATTGCGGCGCAGCACCTCGAACAGGGTATCCTCGCCGAACATGGCGTCGTAGTCGTCTTCGTCCGCTGCGGGGCCCACCGCTTCTGTGATGCCGTCGGTGTAGAGCACGATGATCTCCCCCGGCGCCAACGTGACCGTATCCTGCTGGTACACCTGCTCGCCCAGCATGCCCAGCAACAGGCCGCCGGTGGTCAATTCCTCGATCTCACCGCTGGCCCTCAAAAGGATGGGCGGGTTGTGGCCGGCGTTGGTGCAGGTGAAGGTGGCGTTGCGCGCGTCCAGCAGTCCGTAGAAAAAGGTGGCGAACATGTGGGGATCGGTGGACCTGACCAGCAGGTCGTTCACCCTTTCGACCACCCCGGACACGGTTCCCGGATGCATGACCTGTCCGTGCAGGCTGGCCTGCAGGTTCGACATGAGCAGGGCCGCGGGCATGCCCTTGCCCGACACGTCGCCGATGGCGATGCCGATCTGGTCTTCGCCCTGGACCAGGAAGTCGAAGTAGTCCCCGCCGATCTCCCGGCTGGGAATGCTGGCGCCGACCACCTGGAAACCCGTCACCACTGGTTCGGAGCTGGGCAGAAGACGAACCTGGATGGCCCGGGCGGTTTCCAGCTCCCTTTTCAGCCGGTCGTTGGCCAGGGCGATTTCCCGCCCCTGCTTCACCGCGCTGGTCATCTCGTTGAAACTGGCGGCCAGGTCGCCGAATTCATCCTGGTTGGGAATATCGATGACCGTATCCAGGTCACCCGCGGCCACTGACCTGGTCCCCCGGTGCAGCACGTGCACCGCGCTGACGATGCCCTCGGAAATGCGGAAACCGAAGAAAAGGGCGAAGACCTCCAGGACCAGGAACAGGAAGGCCACCACCCCCAGAGCCACCACGACGGCGATGTTCAGGTTGGAATCACCTTCGAGGAATTCCGTCTTCAGATCCTGCCAGCCGACCCGCAGGTTGATGAACAGGGTCTTGGAACCCAGCCACTGGTCTTCGTACCGGTTCACCTCGAACAGGGTGCCCCCGAAAAAGAAGAAACGGTTCCAGTAGTCCTTGTCCTGGCTGACGTCGCGGTAGCTGACCTCCAGACCGGAAAAACTTTTCCGATCCTCCTCCGTGGCCTGGCCGATGACGAGTTCCCCGTCCCCAGACCGGGAGGAACCCGCCGGCGAGATGTCGATGCCCACCTTCAGCAGGCGCGAGAGTATTTCCAAGGGACGCTCGCCCAGATGCCAGGCCTGCACGGTCGGGTGTTCGGTATCCAGCGCCCGCCAGCGCATCAGCCAGATCTTGCCGTCGGCCAGAAACCAGCCGGTGCTGTCCGTGCGCGCGGCGTCCGCCATCGAGCCCCGCATCTTGTTCACCAACCCCGGCACCCAGTCCGGCGCTTCGATGAGGGTTTCATTTTCCCCGGCGATCCCCGGGCCGGGCCAGACGAAGGTGGTGTCGAAAAGGGCTCCGCCGAAATCGGCGCCCGCCGCTGTCATTTGCCGCCAGTTCTCCAGCGCGCCGGTGGTCCGGGAGGCCCGTGCTCCGCCAAGGCCGGTGTACAGGATCATCAGGCCCAGAAGGACCATCAACATCAGGGGCACGAACCCGATCAGGATGGCCGTGACACCCAGCTTGGGGCGCAGACGAAGAAAGTGGAGCCTCATCCGGATCGCCAGATGGAACAGGGACCAGAACCAGAAACAGCCCAGGCTGATCTGGGACCACGCGCCCAGTTTTTTCAGGAAAATCCCGGATCCCTCTTCACCGACCAGGTTCAAAAAACGGGGATAGAGGAAGATCAGCAGGGCGGTGGCCAGGACACCCAATCCGAAACCCAGGGCCCTGCGGCGATCCGAGATATGTCGCCAGGTGCGGAACTGGCGAAAAGTCAGCACGAAGATCGACAGCGGAGTGGCCACCCAGATCCCTGCCGGGTAGGGCAGGAACGTGGCCAGGGCCGCCGCCCCGGCCAGGATCACCAGCCAGAACCAGCGGCCCCAGGTGTCGGCCAGGATGAAACGGATGGCCATGATCCAGGCCGCCAGGGTCAGGACCCCGATCACGCCCTGGGCCACGGCTCCCGGCAAAAATCCCGCCTCCTGGTGGAGAACGAGGATCACGACCGATACGCCGAGCAACAGAAGGATCAGGGCGATGCAGCGCCAGGCCACGAAAGGGACAGGTCCCGCCAGGAGTTTCACCGGATGTCGTGCTCCTTTTTGTACTGCGCCCAGTTGTCCTTCAAGTGACAGAAGGCGTCGAAATCGGCAGCTGTGAGGAAGGGATTGTTTTCCTTTTCGAAACCGATGGTCGAGTGTGGCCGCTCTCCCTCTCCCCCGTAATAGTCATGCCCTGGAAAGACGAGGGTGTCGCCGGGAAGTTGCATCAATCCGTGCAACGAATCGAATTCCTGGCGGGCCGAAGACCCCGGGAAAAATGAACCGGTGCCTCCCACCTTGCCGCAGAACAGGATGTCGCCGGTCACCAGACGCCCCTCGCACAGATAACAGAAATGACCTGGTGAATGGCCGGGAGTGGCCAGGGCCGTGATGGCGAGATCGCCCAGTGGAATGACTTGCCCGTCGGTCACCGGTTGGGCCCCGGAAATGTGGTCTTCGGCGCCCCCATACATCACCGCTCCGGTCAGTTCCTTGAGCCTGTCTGCGCCCCCTATATGATCGGAATGGCCGTGGGTGATCAGGATGGTCGTTATATTCAACCCTTCGGTTTCCGCGATTTCCCAGAACTGGTCGGAAGCGAAGCCGGGATCCACCACGGCGGCTTCGCCTGAATTGGTGTCGCCGATCAGGTAACAGAAATTGCGGTCACCTCCGAGGTGGATCTGCAGGAATCGGATATGGCCCGACGAGTGGTCATGGATCATGAAATTTCTCCCCGTTCACACAGGATGCGACCGATTCAATCGTGGAGATCATACCCGCCCGCACCGGCTTCGCCAAGGAGCAGGTATCCTTCCCGGTAATTTCGCCACGGGAAACCGGTTGCGGATCCCCGGAATTATCCTATACCTGATATAAGACTGTTATAGTCCTTTTTGGACCGTTTTGTCCGTTTGGCAGGCCTTTCGTCCAGCGCCCCGAAAGGAAATTTCATGCTGCGTCATTTGATCCGTAATACCGCAACCGCCCTGCTTCTTGTGGCCCTGACCGCCGGCCTCGCCGCGGCGATTCCCGGTCCGGGGGATCTGGGTGGGCCGGCCCCCGATTGGACCCTGAACGCCTACGGCGGTGATACACACACCCTGAGCGACTATCGTAACAAGGTCGTGATGATGTTCGTGGTGGGCTACGGCTGAAACAACTGCATCCAGGGAGCCTCCAGTTCGGAGGCCATGATCAGCGATTATTCCAGTGACCAGTTCCAGGCCTTCGCCATCGACGTGTGGGATGGCGACGAAATTGCCGCCCAGATTTTCCTCGCCAGTTCCGGGATCACCTATCCCTACCTGATGTTTGGCGGCATCAACGGCATCATGACCGATTACAACTGCTTCTATGACATCGTCTTTGTCATCGGTGGCGACGGGATCATCCTCTACCGCGGCGACTATGGCGACGCCATCGTCCAGGCGGCCATCGACCAGGGCATCGATGAACTGGACGCCCCTTCCGCTGTCACCGACCTCCCGGGAGCGCAGCACAGGCTGCTGGACGGGTATCCCAACCCCTTCAATCCCCAGACGCGAATTCCCTACGAGCTGGGCGGAGCAGGCAGCACCGAAAGTGTGACCCTGCAGATCCTGGACCTGAGAGGCCGCATCGTGAAGACCCTGGTTAACGGCAGGCAGGCTGTCGGACAGCGTTACGAGGCCATCTGGAACGGAACCGACGAGAGCGGCCGCCGGATGTCCAGCGGCGTCTACATGTCCCAGCTGACGGTGGGCGGCCAGATCCAGGCGAAACTGCTGACCCTCGTGAAATGACACTCATTCGACCTGACCGGGAAGGCCCCTGATGAAAATGACCTCGAAAATCCTGTCGCCCGCCCTCGGCCTGCTGCTGATCCCGGCCCTGGCCGGAGCGGTCACCCACACGGTGAACCAGGTCGGCCTCACCTTCGACCCTTCCGAAATCACCATCGAGGTCGGCGACACCGTCGAGTGGATCTGGAACAACGGATCCCACACCGTCACCAGCGGAACGGATTTGAGCGATCCAGAGGTGGGCATGCTGTTCGATTCACCGCTGAACAGCTCCAACACCAGCGTATCTTTCACTTTCACCGAGGTTGGCAGCCAGGATTACTTCTGCCGCCCCCATCTGAATTTCGGGATGACGGGCACCGTGACCATCACCGCCGTTTCGGCGGTGGGAGATACCCCCGGACAGACGGCCATTCGCCTGCTTCCCAATACGCCCAATCCCTTCAACCCCTCCACGCTGATCACCTTCGATCTGCCCGTCGACCGCACCGGTCCCACCCAGGTGAGCCTCCGCATCTTCGACCTCAAGGGACGCCTGGTAAGGGTGTTGATGGAGGAAACGGTGGATGCCGACCGCCACACCGTTCGCTGGGACGGCCGCAACGACCGGGGTAACGGGGC
>DAOWLV010000374.1 GCA_030643455.1 Candidatus Krumholzibacteriia bacterium
TTCATCCGCAGTCCGGGTTGTCCCTTGGTGGGCGAGGGGTTTCAGGTTGAGAAGCAGTTCTTCGACACCCTGATATCTTCCCGCTGGAACCTTTTGCAGACACCTTTCGGTCGCCGCCTCCAGCTCGGTCGGTACGTCTTTTCGCAACTCGGCCAAGGGTTCAGGATCGGTGTTCAGGATGGAGTACATAACCGCCGGCTGATGATCTCCGGTGAAGGGCAGCTGGCCGGTCAGCATCTCGTAAAGCAGGACCCCGACCGACCACAGGTCCGCCCTTCGGTCCACTTCCTCGCCCTGCAACTGCTCCGGCGCCATGTAATGCACCGTGCCCAGCATTGACCCGGTTCTGGTGACCTGGGTCTGGCCTGCCAGCTTGGCGATTCCGAAATCGAGCAGCTTGACCAGTCCGTCGCTGGTCACAAAAACGTTGGCCGGCTTGATGTCACGGTGAACGATGCCCAATCGGTGTGCTTTTCCAAGTCCCTGCAGGGTCTGGATGATGATGTCCACGATGTCGGGAATGTCGAGTGGGCCGCGTGAGATGAGGTCCTCCAGCGTCTCACCTTCGTAACACCCCATGACGATGAACAGACTGCCGTCATCGGTCTCCTCGATGCCGTGGATGGTGCAGATGTTGGGGTGGTCCAGCGAGGAGGCGGCCTTGGCCTCATGAATGAAACGGGCCTTGGCATCTGGATCGCGGGTGGATTCGGGGGGAAGGAACTTCAAGGCGACCGTGCGGTCCAGCTTGGTATCGACCGCTTCGTAAACCACTCCCATGCCGCCGGCGCCGAGCTGGCGGGTGATCCGGTAGTGAGAAATGGTCTGGCCGATCACGCTGCTCCCCTGGTGTGAATAAGCGAGGAGAGCGGGTACGCGAATGCGATCCCCCAATAATGAGTATTCTAGATCATTTAGTGCAATCAGGCAAGATGAGGATGGAAAAGAAAAGGGCCCCCTGAGGGGCCCTTGATTTTATCGGCAATCCGGCTTACCGAACGATGACAACCCTGTCGGTAAAAGTCTCCCTGCCTGTATCCATACGGATGAAGTAGACCCCGCTGGCGACGGACTGGCCGCGGTTGTTCCGGCCGTCCCAGACCAGCACCCGGGTGCCCCCGGCCATGCTGCCGGTAAACAGCTGCCTGATGCGTGCGCCACGGGCGTCATGGATGTTCACCGAAACATCGGCCTGGCCGGGCAGGCTCAGTTCCAGACGCGATACCGATCCGGTCACATTGCCCAGGACCCGCAGGCGGGGACCGCCAATCACCACGTCATCCACCGCACTGACACCGCTGACGGTGAACCCGACGGATTGGTTGAGCAGGGTCCGTTCGGCGCCATCGCCGGCCCAGGCCCGCCACCAGTAGTCGCCGTTGGCAAGGGAAGGGGCGGTCCACGAAGTCTCGCTCCCGGCTTCGGGAATGTTGTCCACGCCGGCGACCAGATCAGACAACAGTTCGTCGGCATAGATCCGGAAACCATAGAGCACGGTATCGTCGTAGTCCTTCGTGCCGGCAGTGACGATCAAGGTCGGCGTGGAGCCGACCGTCTCCCCCTCGAGAGGAGAAACGGGCGCCGGCGGGGCCATGGTGAATCCCTGGCCGGCACTGCCGGAAAGGACAACGTCGTCAATGTACCATCCGTCCTCGGTCACGGAATAATCGGTCTCCATCACGAACCTGACGGTGATGTCCTGACCCGTAAAGGCCGACAGGTCGATTTCGACCTGCTGCCAGGACTGGCTGCCCGTGTAGGAGGCCAGCGTGGTCCAGGCCCCACCACCAGCGGATACCTGGACCCTGCCGTAGTCGTAGTTGTTCTCGATGGTGTATCTGTGCCAGAAACTCAGCGCGGTCGCCTGGTAGGTTCCGTTCAAGGTGGCTGAGGTAAAGGAAAGGTCGGGATATTCACCGCTCGGTGAATCGGTCAAGCTGGTCGTGGGTGAGTGGCTGGAACCCGTGGTCAACCCCCACGTTCCGGTGGTCGTCCAGTTGCCCAGGCCGCTTTCCATGTCGTCGTTGAAAATTTCAACCGGCGAACCCACCGCGAACCCCAGTGTGTACACGAGGTCGCCTTCGGGCATGTTCACGGTCACGGAAAAATTCACGAGGTGTCCGTCGGGACAGTCGGGATCAACGGTCACGGGGATGGGGTCGCTCGCCAGGGTGGTGGAGGACAAGGTTCCCAGGCTGCCGATGGTGCGGCTGCCGGCCCCCAGGTGGACCCAGGGATCGTCGGTCCCGATGGTGATTTCCAGATCCGTGACCCCATCGAAGACGGACTGGTTCTCGATGGTGAAATCAAGGGTGCCGTTCTGGCCCGGTTCGATGCTCTTGGCCCCGGCCGTCACAACGGGGGAATGGACGGCGACAAAGGCCCCGGCGACACGCATCAAGTAGATGTGGGGCCAGATGTTCTCCTGGAACAGGGGTTCGCGCCGGTTTTCCTCGGGCCAGAAGCCGTCGCCGCTGTTGCCGATCTCGTTGCTGAAGGAGTAGATTTTATCATGAAAGGTCTGATCACCGTAGGCCCAGTCGAAAGTTCCGCCGTTGACTTCGTAGAGGATATCCCCGGGCTGACCAGGCTCATATCCGTTGAACTTCGTCATCTCGCCGGCCATGTAGTCGAAGAGGGCTCCGTCGGGGGACGGAGTCGAGATATAACCCCAGGGGATAAGCGTCAGGTTGCTATAGGTATGGATCGTGTCGTGGGTGCGGATTTCACGGCTGTTGATGAAGTTCATCATGGCCTGGATTTCTGGTTCGCTGCCGGCCGAAGGCCCGCGGTATACTTCGCTGTCCGGGTCGGGGCTGCTGCCGCTGTTATCGTAACCCCACATATAGGGATAGTTGCGGTTTGGATCGACGCCGTAGGAGCCGTCCATGTTGTTGCGCCGGTTCTTGCGCCACATGCCACCGCCGTTGGGGTAGTTGCTCTCGTTATAGACCGAACCGTCGGGATTGACGACCGGAACGATATACAACTCACGATTATTCACCAGCCAGGTGATCTCGGGATCGGTCCCGTAGTTCTGTGCCAGGTATTCGGCGAACATGATGGTGAATTCCGACGACATGATCTCACGGGCATGATGCATGGCGTCGAGCATCACTTCGGGTTCGTCTTCGTCGACGTCGGGATTGTCCGAAATACGGAAACACCAGAGGTCCCGGCCCTGGACCGACTGGCCAATGGACCATTTCTCGCTGATCACGTCCGGATAAAGTAGCCTCAGGCTGTCCATGAAGGCGACGGTCTCGCTCCAGGTGTGGTAGATCCCGTACCCGATTCCCTTGTCGGCGTAGGCGTTGGCCATCTCCATGTCATCCTGCAGGACTTCAACCCACATTCCGGCCTGGCGCAAAAATTCCAGATCGCCCGGCTTGGCCGCGATGTGGGCGAAGGAACCGGGTTTGACATACACGACGTCCAGGCGGCCGCGGTTGAGGCGGATAAAGTCGTCGTCGGCGGGGGAGTCGAGTTGGACCTGAACCAGGGCGTGATGAGGTTCGGCGGCCAAGGAA
>DAOWLV010000328.1 GCA_030643455.1 Candidatus Krumholzibacteriia bacterium
ACTATTATCAACACTTCGGGTTCTACCCACACCTGGAGTTGTACGAGGATGCAGCCGCACCCGACGCCATTCCCGATATGCGCTGGATCTTCGGCGATGAAGTAAACAACAGCATCATCAACCGGACAGGGTTCGACGGCGGCCATCCATCGACGCCTTCCCTGACCAACGGGGGCGAGACGGTTATTCTGTACCATTTCATCGAAGGGCAGGACAAGGTCACCGACGTGGATGTGTTCGCCTGGAAAGACCCTTCCTACAGCAGTACGAGCTTCTTCTTCAACAAAACGGGTGTGGTCATAGGGAGTCATTCCTACCTTCCGGAAAACGGCACCAATGAGTTCGACGCTTTCGGTGCAGGAGACCAGTTCGGGAACAGCTACCACCGCATCGACGTCACCGAAGGCAACCAGACCCCCACGGGCAGCAATGGCGTGGACGGCCGGGATGAAACGAGCGAGAACTTCAACACCACTTTCGCCATGATGCCCTATGACCCCGCATCCCAACTCCCGCCAGTCATCCTCCCCGAGGGCGACTGGCAAATCATCGGCAGCGGACCGTATGTCGATAACGATAGCGATGCCCATGCCTGGGGCGATTTTAACAACAATGGCGTTGATGACCTGTTCCTGGTGCGCTCGGAGCCTTTCGCCAGCTACTTACTGATCAAGGACGTCGGTCTGACGTCATCCGGATGGGTGGAGGTATTCACGAATGATGTGACCCAGGGCGGAACCGACTGTGTGCGCGGAGATTACAACCAGGACGGCGCCCTGGACCTGTATGTGGCCAAAGAAGCCGGAATCGACTGGATCTACACCAACGAAGGTGAGGACTGGAACTGGTCTTTGTGGGGCTGGCCGATGGACTTCATCGTTGATTTCCCCACGATCGCCACGACCGATGTCGAAATGGTCGACACCGATCTGGATGGCTGGCCGGAGTTTTTTGTCACCGACGGGGACGGAAACAACCAGCTTCTTGACGGCCGTTTCGGGTTGACAGATTTACTTCCGCACAGTCTCGCCCATGATGCCGGAACGGAAGGCGCCGCCTGGTGCGACCTGGACGGAGACCGTGACCCGGACCTGGCGTTCGTGTCCCCCTCCACCGGAATTGCCATCAGCCTGCAGGACGAACCCCGCCGGTTCAATTCCACATGGCTTCCCGCTCCAGCTGAAGGCCGTGATTGTGCCTGGGCCGACTACGACAATGACGGCGACTTCGATTTTGTACTGACGTGTGTCGGAAGCACCAACGTGCTCTACGAGAACCTGGGCGATGGGACTTTTGCCCAGACGGCACTTGTTCACCCTGGTGTCGGTTGGACCTCCGGTTGCACCTGGGGAGACTTCGACAACGACGGGTTCATCGATCTGCACGTGACCAATATTGGAAGCCCCAACGTTCTGTGGCGCAATGAATCCGGTAGTTTGTTCGCCGCTGTCGACGACACGGTTATCGGCCACGACGGTGATGATCGCGGTTCCTCCTGGGTCGATATCGACCTGGATGGTGATCTGGACCTCTACATCAGCAACCACGGCGTAGCCAACCGACTCGTCCGCAATAATCTGGTTTCCCAGGACAACTGGCTGCAGATCTCCGTGGCCGGCCACCACTGGGGCAACCAATCGAATTTCGCTGCCATCGGCGCAGTGATCGAAGTGGAGGCTGGCGGCATCGTGCAGCGGCGGAATGTCGGCGGCGGCGAGGCGGGCCCCGGCCATTCCCCCCTGCTCCAGCACTTCGGCCTGGGCAGCGCGGCGATCGTGGACCGGATCACCGTGCACTGGCCCTTCCGCCTGCCCAACGGTTCGTTCCACAGCACCGCATTGCAGGATGTGGCGGTCAACCAGCGAATGGAGATTGAAGAAACAGTCTATGGAGTCTCGGCCGTGGACCCGGCGCCGCGTTACGTCGACAGCCTCCTGGGGGCACAGCCCAACCCGTTCAATCCGGTCACGGCCATCGCCTACAGTCTGGAACAGGACGCCGTGGTCACCCTCGACATTTTCGATGTAAGAGGAAGACTTGTTCGCCGTCTCGTACGAAGCGAAACCTTGGAGGCTGGATTGCATCAGGTGGAGTGGCACGGCAAGACCGACGCCGGGGCAAACGTGGCCTCCGGTGTCTATATCTATCGCCTCACCGCCGGTGATTTCAAGGCTTCGCGTCGCATGGTGCTGATCCGATGACTCAATTCACTTCATTCCTTGGAGGTTTTTAAAATGATACGCAGCGCTCTTTGTCTTCTCGTCCTTTTGTCCCTGCCTTCCGCCCTGGTCCTTGCCCAGGAAACCTCTCTGTATATGGACAGCGAATCGGGCGACTATATCGGCCAGGGGCAGGAATGGTATTACACCCCCGATACCGCTGACTTCAGCGCCAGTCAGATCGGGAATAGTAGCCTCAATGGCGTTCAATGTTGGATCAACACCCTGGAGCCGTCATGGGGTTGGTGGAACCTCAACTTCACCGCCCCCGCCGGCACGGAGCTGACCGTGGGCGAATATCCCGGCGCCACCCGCTATCCCTTCAACGATCCCGACGAACCGGGTCTCAGTATCTCGGGTATGGGGCGGGGTTGTAATACGCTGACCGGAAACTTCTACGTTCACGAGATCACCTTCGGCCCCGGCAATACGGTCGAGACCTTTTGGGCCACCTTCGAGCAACACTGCGAGGGTGGCGATCCCGCCCTTTTCGGCGAAATCCGCTTCAATGCCGGTGTTGTTGCCACCCTGAACGTGACCTGGGGAGATCTGAAGGGGATGTTCCGTTAATATGGTCTGGGGCAGCATCAAGGCCATTTACAAGTAGAGGTTGAAAGGGGCTTTATTTCCCTCACCAGACATGACAGACTCGCCACAACAGCCCCATCCCTTGCTGGAGAGTCGTGTTTCGCATATCCATCCTTACCAGGGTCCTGATCGTTTCGGTCCTCCTGACCGTCATACTACCCCGTGCATCAGCCGGCGCCGGCGATCCTTTTGTTGTCCAGAACAGCTACGAGGGCCTGGACCATGAGGGTGAACAGATCCGCTCCATCCGCATCCCCATCAACATCACCCTGCGCGACTGGCATGACCGCCCCTTCGGGCTGCGGCTGCGGCTGGCAGGCACCTTTGCCACCAACGATCTCTTCGATATCCTGGACGGGGAATTTGGCAAAGTACGGGTGAGCAGCTTCATGCCGGGGATTGAATTCGTGATCCCGGTCGGGAAAAACCACCTTCTCCGCCCCCATGCCGATGTGGGGGTCGGCATCGAATCAACCACCGACAAGACGAAATTCCTGGCCGCTCTCGGTCTGCGCACCGAATTCATCTTTGCCGGGAAATTCTATTTCGCCGGACTCGAGCCCGGGTTCCAGGTGAACAACCGCGCGGGTGTCGATCTGGAGGACGATCTCATTTTTTCCCCTTTCCTCACCGTCCGCGGACGGCGGGTCCTGGGGTTCACCATCGACGGCCACCAGCCTGACGCGGGCGTTTTCATCGAGACCGGTTACGATTTCAACGCCCTGGAACTCACCTCGGTGAGTTCGACGCGGGACGCGGTCAACACGCAGTATGAGGTTGGCGTTGGATTCGGGTTTTCCCAGTCCCAGCCAAAGATCGGACCGTTCCGGGTCCCCCGCCTCCGTGTCGGCTACCGGTTCGGCGATCTCAAGGGTTGGCGGATCCGGATCGGCGGCGACTGGCTGAATTCCGTCGTGGGGTTGAACCAACTTGGTCCATCTCAATGAATGCGTTCGGCGCTGTCGTCGAACCGTCCAAATCGTCGGGAAGCCAGCCCGCAGGACAGGGCCATCCAGGTGAATAACACCATCGACGACACAATCAACCGGTACGCCGGAGTTGAATTCCGCCTCCCTTTTCATGCCACAACTTGTGGCAGGATGCGCAGAGGGTTGTAAGGTTTTCCGCCTTGTTGCTGCCTCCCTTTCGGCGTGCCACGATGTGATGTACCTCCAGAAAACGTGTTCGTCCGCAACCCGGGGCCTGGCATCGGTGCTGGTCTCTTGCGAGCACCTCCCGGCGCACCCTTGGCGGGATGGTGGTGGTGTTGCGGCCTCCATGTTCGCAGACAGCGGCATCGCAGCGCATTCTTTCGGACTCGGCCTTACTCAACTCCCGCTCACCCGCATCCGTCTGGACAGTCATCCGGCCCGTGGCTGCATTTTCATGGACATGGATCTGCACCGGCGGTCGGCTGGAAATGTCCATCGCGGTAGGGACCCAGATTGCCCCGGACCCCCCGCACAGATCCCGGCGTGCG
>DAOWLV010000425.1 GCA_030643455.1 Candidatus Krumholzibacteriia bacterium
GACCACGCCAAGATCCTGATACGCTACGAAGCCGATTGGTCGAACAGCCCGGACAACATCTATTCCCAGGCCATGACGTTCAGGGAAGTTCCCGGCAGCTTTTCCGGCACGTCTTTCTCCGCCACCTGGGACTCAACGGGCTCCGGTGACGTGCATTACTCGGGGCACGTCAACGTGACACTGGACCCCGGCACCCTGCATGTTCTGAGCTGGTCCGCGCAGAATGCCGCCGACCACGCCGATGGCTGGAGCAAGAACTTCCAGGCTTCCGGCAGCGCCTTGCCGGACGTCACCTACAACACCTTGTCGCTGAGCGGGATCGTCGAGGACGAGGCGACCTGCAACTCCATCGGGGGATTGTCCGTGGTGTTCATCGACAACGAGGGGACGACCACCCTGACCCTGGATGGATACACCTGCAACCCGACCAGTTACGTGAAGGTGTTACTTTACAACCGCGACCCGGATTGAGGGATCGATATTCATTTGCGCCGCGTTGCCGCGCGGCGCAGCAATGATGGGGGAGCCTGATGAACCGCCGTTCGCGAACCACCGCTCTTCGACATTCTCCTTGGATTGCTCTTCTGATCCTGACCATTTCCATTCTGGTATTGACCACCTGCGGCAGCGACGATCCGGTTGAACCCCCGCCCGGCAACAACGGGACCATCGGTCCTGCCGGCGGGACGGTCACCGATGCCGGTGGCGCCGGGGTAACAATTCCTGCCGGGGCACTTACCGAGGACATCGCCATCACGGTGGAAACCTTCGCAGATCCCGAAACTGGCCCGTATCCCACCGGCCCGGTGCCAATATTCTGGGGCGGTGCACAGTTTGGTCCGGCGGGTACCCAGTTTTCCATGCCGGTTTCCATCACACTGCCGACGCGCGAACCCTTGAACCCCGGCGACGACTATCCACTGTTCTCCTACGACCCGGACAATCAGCACTGGGTGGTTGAAAAGGGGTCGGCGATTGTCACCCCGGACGGCCAGGGGCTGGAGGCCGAGGTTTCGCATTTCTCGGTGTTCAACGGTGGCGGGAACGCGGGCGGGGGCCAGGCGGGTAACGAAGTAACCATCTTGCTCTGCAGCTATGGGTCCGCCGAGGCCGTGTGCCAGGCCTATGTCGCCTATTTCAAGGCGTTCATCGCCCAAGTGGGCGACAAGGGAGTCTACGACGCCGAGTGCAAGGAAGTTTGCGGACTGAAAATGGATGTTACTTGCGACATCAACGGAGATTATTTCTTCATGCCCGTTCGGGAGGGAGAGTTTGTAGGTGAACAGCTCTTGGTCCATGCCTCGGAGGACTGCGCCGAAGAAGGCGACCAAAACAATTACGCAATGCTGGAAGCGAACTCCACCATTTATTACCGCTGTACTCAGCCGGGTTTAACGGCCACTGCCGACCCGGGGGTAATCGAACCGGGTGGTTCAAGTACGGTGACCGCTTCGTTGAACTGCGGGTCGATGGTATTTCCCGGCCAGCCGGTGGAATTCGAAAGTGTGGGTGTCGGGCAGATTGACCGGAACTCCGCCACGACCAACTCCGCGGGCCAGGCCCAGGTCATGTACACCAACGACGAACAGGAAGGGGAGGCCACCGTCACGGCCTATTTCGACGCATGTGAAGGACAGGATAATGCGGGGACCGTGACTGGTCAGACCGTCATAACCACCGGCGGCGCATGGAGCGGGACGATGATGGTCCTGTTCAGCCAAACCATCGGGGGAGCGCCCCTGTTCAACTTTACCGATATCGTCTCCATCGAATTCAATCTGTCCATCGACGAGATGAACATCATCACGGGCACGGGCACGGGAATCCACGGGGTCATGGTGACCGCCGGGGAGGATTGCTGGGTGTCCAGTGTTTCAGCGCCCGATTTCGCGGTGGTCATCACGGGGACCGCCACTGCACAAACCATGAACTTCAGGGTGTACCCCAACCCCATGATCCTCCTCAGCTTCGTCATCACCTGTCCGCATGGCGATGATGATCCGACCGACTATCCCTATCCCATGGCCGAGGGTTTGATCGAAGGGTCGATTCTTTCCCAGGACATCATGATCTCGGTGGCAAGGGAGGACGGTGCGGAGGACTCGGATTCCGGCAGCCGGAGCGAGGGTACCGACATCCCCATGGAGTATTCCTACGAGGTAACGGTCAACAGATGAGAAGGCCTTATTTCAACAGGACCATCCGCTTGCTGTCACTGAACCCTTGGGTCTGCAGCCGGTAGAAGTACACACCCGAAGGCACCGGACGCCCGGCGTCATCGCGTCCGTACCAGATCTCCTGATGCCTTCCCGCGCCGACCTCGCCGTCCACCAGCGTGGCGATCCTCTTGCCGGCCAGCGAATAGATTTCCAGCCGGGCGCTGCCCGTTGTCGGCATCTCAAAACTGATCAGGGTCTGGGGGTTGAACGGGTTCGGATAGCAGTCGTTCAACTTCGCCTTCGCCGGCACGTTGGTCACGGTGTATTCGCGGTCGTCCACGTCGGACAGGCAGTTGACCTGGCGATAGATCAGGTGAAACACCCAATCGCCGGTGATGCCCGCAGTGCAGGCATCCATCCAGCCACCGGGAATGGCCTTGATCAGGTTCATTCCGCTTTGGCAGCCGTTGCCGTCGTGGACCATGGTCGGGGCGTAGAGGTCACTTGCATTCGAAATCTGAAACTGGAGGGTCGCAGCGACCGGCGGTGACTGGACAATAAAACCACCCAGTGCTTCGATGTTGAACTCGTTGACCACCCCGTCGACCATGTTTGGACCCGGCATTGTAAAAACGGGCTCGCCCGGGTAGGGCAATTGCCCATTGTAGATGTGAAGGGCCTGTTCGACCTGCGGGGGATTGCCGCCGAACAGCGATCCCCAGCCCACGCCAATGCGGAGAACCTCGATGGGAAAATGTTCGACGGGTACGGGGAACACCGCGCCCGCTTCTTCATTGATGTTGAAACAGGGGCAAGCCGTGCTGCCGCCGTAGGTGGAGTTCTGGCTCGCAGGTTCAGTGGGGCAGTCCTCGGCCAGGGCCCAGCCCGCTGTCGCCAAC
>DAOWLV010000053.1 GCA_030643455.1 Candidatus Krumholzibacteriia bacterium
AGGCTGTCCTGGCTGCAGTGCTCGACCAGATCGGCGGCAGCCATGACCTGCGGGGGGAATCCTGATGACCGTCTGGAAACGCTGTTCCTCATCCGATCCCGGGAACGAAGGCCCGGCTCTGTTTCTGGACCGGGACGGCGTGGTGATCGTCGATCGGGGTTACTTGAGCGATCCGGATCAGGTCGAACTGTTGCCCGGGGTGGCCGAGACCATGAGAGCCGCGGCTGACGACGGATATCTTCTGATCGGGGTTTCCAACCAATCGGGTCTTGGTCGGGGCCTTTTCACGGCCGGGGATCTGGGGCGAGTCATGGCTCGGCTCGATCAGCTCCTTGCCAGGGAAGGGACAGGTTTCAATGGTTTCTATTACTGTCCCCACATTCCGCAGAAAGGGTGCAGGTGTCGCAAGCCGGCGACCGGCCTGTTTGATGAGGCCGCGGAATCCTGTCGTTGGGACCCCACCCGCAGCTGGGTCGTGGGGGACAAGATCAGTGATGTCGCCTTTGGCCAAAAGGGGGGGTGGGGTCGGTCCTGGTGCGCACCGGCTACGGCGCCGAACATGAGGACGAGGTAGGGCGGCTATGGAAGGGGAATCCCCGGGTCCTTGTCGCGGACGATCTGGCAGCTGCTTTCTGCGCCATCCGGCAGGCCGACCGGAAGGACCCGGACCGGTGAGCTGGACGGTCGATGGCAGGCCCATCCATTCGGTACTCGTGTCCAGGCTCAGGTACCTCGGGGACATCGTGATGTCGACCGTGCTGATCGATGTTCTGCGCCGGGGAGATCCCGACCTGCGGATCGGATACCTCCTCGAGGATGATCACGCTGCTGTCCTGGACGGCCACCCGGGAATCGACCATCTCCACCGTCTGCGTACGAACCGGGTGGGCCGTGACGCCCAGGCCCGGATCGGCCGGACAAGCGGGGATTACGGTTCCCGTTCGACCCTGGGAGTCATTCGCGATTTGCGGAGGGATCCGTATGATTTGGCCGTTGATTTGTTTTTCAATCCCCGCAGCGCATGGCTGTTGAAACTGGCAGGGATTCCTCTGCGCATCGGTGGAACCAGGAAATGGCGGGGCCGACTCTTTACCCACAGGGTGCTGCGCGAAGAGGTCGTTGCTGATCATCCCGGTTTCAACCTGATCGCACCGGGTGGGTTGGGTGAGCATCTTTGCCGTTTGGGTCCCCTGACCCATGGGAAATCCGGGCTGGTATTTGCCGACTGGCTGCCGACCCAGTTTGAGCCGGGGGAATTGAAACCCCGCCTGGTTCTAACAGGGGAAAATCGTCAGGCGGGTGAGCGGTTGGCCGCGGTGGGCATCGCCTCGGGCTCTCCTTTCATTCTGTTGGCTCCCTGTGCCACCTGGCTCAGCAAGGAATGGCCCACGGGTATGTGGGAGGAGTTGATTTCGCTTCTGCTGGAACGGACAACGCTGCCTCTGGCGGTCCTGGTCGCTCCCGGCCGGGAAGACGCCTGGGCGCCTCTGGCCGACCGGATTCCACGGGACAGGGGCGGAGTGCTGCCCGCTTTACCCCTTCCGGAAGCGTTGGCGGTGACAGGTGCTGCCCGTATACTGGTCACTGTTGACGGTGGCATCATGCATGCCGCGGTCGGACAGGGTGTTCCCACCTTGGCCCTGTTCGGGCCGACCGACCCGGACATATGGTTCCCCTATTCAGGATCCGGGCCGTACCGGGTCCTGGCCAGGGCTCCGCATTGCCATCCTTGCGATCTGCATGAGTGCCCGGCTTTCATCTGTTTGCCCGATCTCGAACCTGCCGTGGTCTGGGAAGCGTTCGATTCCCTGATGGGTGCAGCGGATCCGACCGGAGGGAGGCGGCCATGAATGAGCGACCTTCCTATGAAAGGATTCTCCTCATCCGGCGCAAGGCCCTTGGTGATGCCCTGGTCACCATGCGTGCGGTGTTGGAGGTTGTCCGCGCCTGGCCGACAGCGTCGATCGATCTGGTCATCGACCGTCCTTTCGCCGACCTGCTGGAAGGATTGGCAGGACGGGTCGAAGGGTCTGGCGGGTTAAGGGTGCTGGCCTGGCCACCTGTGGCCGGAAAATCATGGTTGGGCGTATTGCGAGGTGGTGGGTACGATCTGGTCATCGACTGGCTCGGCAGTCCGCGCACCGCCCTGTGGACGATGTTGACGGGAGCCCCGGTCAGGGTGGGGTATGACCTGCCCCGAAGACGCTGGGCCTACAACGTGAAGGTGCCCCGGAACCAATCGGCCGGATGGGACCTGCGCGGATTCGCCGGCGAGGCATTTCTCGATCCCCTGAGATGTCTGGGCGTGACCCCCGCTCCCTGGCGGGATGGCTTCGCGGACGCCGGCGTTCAGGAAAGAGCAACGGAAGAGTTCAGTGACCGATTCCGGACCTGGTTGGACAAGTGGACCCGGGGTCCAGGGGTGCGAGTGGTGATGATGATGAGCGCCACCTGGAGCGCCAAGGGATGGCCCGCCGGCCATGGCGCCGAACTCTACCGAGAACTGCGGCGCAGGGGTTTCAACCCCATCCTGGTCACGGGGCCCGGAGATGAGGCGCTGGAGGATCAGCTGCGGGAACTTCTACCGGGGGAGGCTATCGCTCCTCCTACGACCCTTCTGGAACTGGCTCACCTGATGGGTATGGCCCGGATATTCGTGGGTACGGACTGCGGTCCCCGCCACCTGGCGGCCAGTCTCGGTGTTCCCACGGTCACCTTGTTCGGACCCACCGATCCGATTGGTTGGAACCCTGCGGCTCCCGATCATGTTTCAGTGAGGACAGATGTGGAGTGTTCACCCTGCGACCTGGCCGATTGTCCAGTTCCGGGTCATCCATGCATGGTGGAACTCACTCCCGGCATGGTCATTGAGGCCGTTGAACGGATCCTGGGCGACGGCTCCCTTTGAAAGGATTTCCCTTGAATAGTTCAGGAATATTGTCAAGGTTCCGGTCCTCTTGGCTGCCGTCTTCGGTGGTTCTGGCCCTGTTCATCACTGTCGGGTCCCCCGACCCGGCCGAAGGTCAACAGGAGCCTGCCTTCGAAGCGGCCCCCTCGGTCTACGGGCCGGGTGAACGCATGGTGTTTTCCATTGGTTACGGTCCCATCAAGGCAGGGGAGGGCATCCTCGAAGTGGTCGGCCTGACCGAGTACAAGGGGTATACCTGCTACGACGTCCGGAGCAAAGCCAACAGCAACCGGTTTTTCTCCTCCATATACAAGGTGAGGGACAAGGTCACCAGTTACATCGATGTCGAAACCCTCTACAGCCGGTATTTCAACAAGCGGCTTCGTGAGGGGGATTACAAGAAGACCGTCGAGATCGATTTCGACCACCTGGCCGAGGAGGCGAGGTACTCCAACGGGGAGACCTATCCCATTTCAAGCGGCGTCCAGGATGTGCTGTCGGCGTTTTTCTATGTGCGTAATCTGGATCTGGAAGTAGGGAAGGTCTTCCACGTTCCAGCCCACAGTTCCCGGCGCACCTACGACCTGAAGGTCATCATCCACCGAAAGGAAAAGGTGGAAGTCGAGGCTGGAACGTGGAATTGTTACGTAGTTGAACCGATCATCGAGGGTGATGGCCTGTTCAAACATGAAGGCAAGCTGACCCTGTACATCACTGACGATGCCCACCGGATTCCGATCCTTATCAAGACGAAGGTGCCGGTCGGGTCGATTGATGTGGAACTGAAGGAGTACCGTCCTGGAGTTCCCCTGGTGACGCACGTCGAATGATCCGAACGAATGGTGAAGGTTTCAATCCATGAACAAGACCAGCCGTACCGGTTCCCTGGTCCCACCGAATGATTGGGCAACCGGTGACGGCGCCGGGCAGGTCGAATTATCATCGGGCTTCCTGGTCGTGGCCACCCTGCTGGGTTCCGTGTTGCGCCTTTATTCCCTCACTGGACAATCCCTCTGGGTCGATGAACTGCTCACCTGGCAGATGATCCGGCCCGGGATTGCGGCCGGGTTCATCGAGCAGATTCTCGATTCGATCCAGGGCCCCCTCTACCTGGCGGTGATCTGGCCGCTGGTCCGCCTGCAGGATTCGGAATTGATGTTGCGGTTGCCCGCTGCGATAGCGGGGATTGTCACCATTCCACTTTTCGGCCTGGTTGTCTCCCGGTTGCTGGGGGGGCGGGCCGCGCGCCTGGCTGTCCTGTTGCTGGCCCTGAATCCTTTCCACGTGTGGTACAGCCAGGAGAGTCGCGGTTATTCGTTTCTGATGATGTTTGCCGTGCTCATGGCCCTGGCGTTCCTCGCTCTGGCCCGCAGGAAATCCGGCTTCGGGTTTGCACTCCTGTTCGCGTTGGCTTCCGCCGGGGCGGTGTGGAGCAATCTGGGGGGAATTTTTCTCTGGCTTGGCATGGGTCTGGGTGTGCTTCTGTTCCACTTTCCCTCCAGTCGGAGGGGTTGGGGGTCATGGGGACTTGCTTTTGGCATGGGAATTCTGCTGGTGTCGCCCTGGCTGCTGAAAGCCGCGGGAATCTGGGCCGTCGACAGGGCTCTTCCCGGCAGCGGCCTGGGGGAATCCCTGCGGGGGGAAACAACTTTTTCACCCCTGGCCTGGCCCTACACCCTCCAGACCTTTTTCTACGGTTACAGCCTCGGTCCGTCACTGCGCGAACTCCACCAGCCGGACAGGATGGCGGTCCTGCAGAACGCCTGGCCGGTCCTGCTCGTGGGTGCGGTTCCGATCGGTCTGGGACTGGTGGCCGGGCTGTTGCGGCTCGGCAAAAGACGCGGCCTGCTCATGGTGTGGATCATCGTTCCGATGCTGATTCTGACTTTTTTGGCGCTGCGAAACATCAAACCATGGAATCCCCGGTACGTGGCCATGGTCTTCCCCTGGGTCCTTGCCTTGACGGCTCATGGCCTGGCTGGACTTCCGCGCCGCGCGGGACTGGCTGCGACGGTGCTGCTGATCAGTTTGACCCTGTGGTCGCTGGGCGGTTATTATTGGAATGCGCGGTACTCCAAGGCCGATGTCAGGGCCGCGGTCGCCCACCTGGAAGAGGCCAATTCCGGGGATGATCCGATCCTGGTTCCGGTGGTGACCTCGGTGTTCAAGTATTATCACCAGGGAACCGCAGAAGTGATTGGAACCTACGAGTTTCCAATCATCAGATCCGCCACGGAGGCCTCTGAATTCTGTGACCTGGTCCTGGCAGACAGGACGCGGTGCTGGCTTGTGCTGGCCCGGGAGTGGTACTTCGACCCGGGGGGATATCTGCCCATGGCCATGTCCCGTCAAGGGCATCTGCGTCTAGTTTCCACCGCGGCGGGGGTTCAGGTCTATGGTTGGGAAAAGCAGTCAACAGGTGATGGGGAACCATGAGAGCTGAAAACTTCTACGGCAGCGAACACCGGTTCGATGAATTCGTCCATTCGGCAAGGGATGGTTTTGAAGATGGCCGTTCCCGGGTCTATCGCGTTTCCAAGCGTTTGTTTGATCTGGTCGCCTCCCTGTTCGGGCTCCTGCTGATCCTGCCGCTGCTCCCTTTCATCATCATGCTGATCAAGCTGGAAACTCCGGGTCCGATTTTCTTCAAACAGCTGCGGGTGGGTTATCGGGGACGCATGTTCCACTGTTATAAATTCCGCTCCATGGCCATTGATGCCGAGGATCAGAAGGAACGAATGCAACACCTGAATGAAGCCACTGGAGCGGCCTTCAAGATCAAGGACGATCCACGGATCACCGGTGTGGGCCGTTTTCTCAGGCGCAGCAGTCTCGATGAATTCCCCCAGCTGTTCAACGTGTTCATCGGCGACATGAGTATCGTGGGCCCTCGTCCGCAAATTCCTCCGGAAGTCGAGGACTACACTCCTGAACAGGCCTGCCGCCTGCTGGTCAATCCAGGTCTTACCTGTCTGTGGCAGGTTTCCGGACGAAGCCATCTGGATTTCATGGAGTGGATGGAGCTTGACCGTCAATACGTCCGCCAGGCCGGGTTCCGGATCGACTTCCATGTACTGACCCGGACACTACCTGCGGTCATTGAACGGAAGGGTGCCTATTGAGCGTGGTGGGGGTCGGTATCGATATCGTCGCGGTGGAGCGCATCGCGGAATTGATAGCTCACCACGGGGATCGTTTTGTTAGCCGTTGTTTCCGGATCAGGGATCCCCATTCCGACGGCAGTGACGAGGAAGCGGTGGGATATCCCTCCGCTGCTTTCCTGGCCGGCCGCTGGGCTGCCAAGGAAGCCTTCCTGAAAGCCCTGGGCACCGACGTGCGTGGGGTTCCCTACAGGGATATCGAAGTGGATCGGTCAGCCAGTGGCCCCGTGAGGCTGGTTCTTCACGGTCGGGCGCGCGATGCCCTGGCCAAAGCAGGGGGGAACCGGATTCACCTGGCCATCAGTCATGAACGGGAATTCGCCGTGGCCTCGGTGCTGATCGAAGGGTGATTCAATCCGGGCAGAGCCGTTGTTGCCCATGTCCTGGCGGATTCCACAAGGTCCGGAATGCCCAAATCTCTTGGCCGCCGGGTTGGTGTGTGCTAGATTCTGCTACCGGCAGCAGGCCGGCCAGACCTGGCTTCCCAGGAAACCCGGGCCCGAGGTGTCCCACCGGATCATGGAACTTGAATTCCTCCTCATCGACGTTTTCACGGACCGTCCTTTCGGTGGTGGCCGTCTTTACCTGTTTCCGGATGGGGCCGGTGTTCCGCCGGATCTGATGCAGAACCTTGCCATGGAACTGGGAGCGGGAGAGACCGCCTTCATCGTACCATCCACCCAGAGTGAATCCGGACGTTCCGGACTACGGGTTTTCACACCTGCCGCGGAGATTCCATTCGGCGGCCATTCCGTGATCGGGGCCACCTTCGCCCTGGATCATATGGGGGATCGTGTTGTCGGGAGCGAGCATGAGCCCTTCACCTGGGAACTCGAAGCCGGTCAGTACGAGGTTGTGACCAGCTTCGAGAACGATAAACTGATCTACAGCATCCAGCAGGATGATCCCGTTTTCATGGGACAGTATTTTCACCGGGGCAAGGTGGCCCGAACTCTCGGCCTTCCCGAGGACGATATCGCGATCACGGGACTACCCTGCGAAGTCATTTCCACGGGGCTTCCCATCCATATCGTTCCCCTTTCTTCACTGGAGGCGATGCGGCGGATCATCCTGCGCCACCGGGATGCCGAAACCATTGCCCGGGACCTGGGCTTCGGCGACCTTTTCGTGTTCACCTGCGAAACGGTCCAGGCCGATACCACGGTCCACTGTCGCATGTTCGCCCCCTATTTCGGCATTCCCGAGGACCCCGCCAGCGGGGCCGCGACCGGAGCCCTGGTGGCCTATCTGGTAAAGCACCGGTTGGTCAAGTATAGTTCCAAGGTGCGGGTCATCTGCGAGCAGGGCCTCGAAATGGGTCGCCCCAGCCGTCTCATTGCCCATGCCCGAGTTTCCGGCGGACAGGCCAACGCCATTCAGGTCGGCGGTCAGTGCGTTCTGGTCGGGTCCGGCAACATCAACATTCCCTGAGCCCGCAATTTAAATGTGGGAGTCGAGTCGAAAGTGAGTACTGGTCCATGAACGTCCCAGCAGGCCTGTCCACCGAAATGTGCGAAATGGTCATCCAGACACTGCGGCAGGTTGTAGCCCGCGAATTGCCCGACGACAAGATCATGGAACTCGACGACATGGGTCATTTTCCGGAAGACATCATCAGGAAGCTCCTGTCGCCGGATGTCGGTCTGCATCTCATCTTCCTGCCCGAGGAATACGGGGGACTGGGGGGAGGGGCGCGGGACATCTGCAAGGTCAGCGAAGAGATGGCCTCCAGCGACCTTGGCGTGGCCACGGCCTTCCTGGCCATCTGTCTGGGGACCGATCCCATCCTTGTGGGCGGTACCCCGGATCAGAAAGGCAAATGGCTCACCAGGATCGCCACCAAGGGTTTGATCGTGGCCTACGGCGTTACAGAACCTGAAGCAGGCAGCGACGTGGCGAGCCTGAAGGCCACTGCCGACCGGATCCTCGATGCCGATGGAAACATCACCGGGTACCGGTTGAACGGGACCAAGCAGTTCATCACCAATGGGGGGGTGGCCCAGATATACACCATCCTGGCCAGGACTCCCGACGGCCTCAGTTTCTTTGTGGTGGAACGCGGAACAGATGGTCTGTCCGTGGGGAAACACGAGGAAAAACATGGTATCCGGGCCTCCAATACCACCGGTGTCCTCATGGAGGACATGGATCTTCCCGCCGAAAACCTCATCGGCCTGGTCGAGGGTCAGGGGCTCAAACAGGCCAACGCCGTGTTCGGCTACACCCGGTTGATGGTTGGAGCTTTCGGTCTCGGTGGAGGGCAGGGCCCATTGAACCGTGCGCTGGCCTACGCCAAGACACGGAAACAGTTTGGCGCCCCACTGGTGGAGAAACAGGGATATCTGCTGAAGCTGATCGTGGAAAACTGGATCGATCTCGCCGCGGGCCGGGCCCATATGGAACAGGTGGCCCTGCAACTCGACGATGGCGCGACGGACCTGGGAACCGAGGGTTCCATCGCGAAGTTGTGGGGAACCGAAGCCGGAAACCGCGCCGCCGACGCGTCCATCCAGGCTCTGGGTGGTTATGGTTACGCGAAGGAATACGTCGTCGAAAAAATGCGCCGCGATGTCAGGATCACTTCCATCTACGAAGGAACCAGCGAGATCCAGCAGAGCATCATCTCCATGTACCGGTGGAAAGAATCGGTCAGGTCCAAGGGTGGGTTCTACGAAAACCTGGCCGTTGGGATGGAGCAGTTGCACGAATCTGACCCTGAAGTCGGGGCTGCCATGATCGCTGCCGCATTCCGTGGCCTCAACGACGTCGTGATGCATATGCACAAGGCCAGGTTGACCCGAAACCAGATCGTCATGTTCACCTTGGCCGACATGATGACCGTCTGCGAAGTGGCCGGCGCTTTTGCCCACAAGGCCGCCAGGCTCCATGGACAGGAAGATCCCCAGTGGGAGATCTTCACTGCCATGAGCAGGGTGTTTGCCCGCAAGGCCGTCCGGATGGTCTCGGATGGGGCGGATCTCTGTGCCGGCGGGTGGACTGAGGAACAGGACCAGGATACTCTGGTGACGGCGGAGAACATGCTCAAGGGTGTCAGGGTACGTTTCCCCCTGGCCATGACAGCCGGCTTGTGGCCCGATATGGTGTCGGTGGGCGAATACCTCAAAACAAAGGCTTGATACTCGGGATTCCGGAATGAACCTTGATAAACAAATAGAAGTCTTCACCCAGCGCCTGGCAGAGGATCCCCACTCGCGGAATTTTGCCCCTCTGGCCGATCTGCTACGCCAGGATGGTCAGTTGGAGGAAGCGCTTGAATTGCTGGATGACGGATTGGGCCGGCATCCGGACTACCTTTCCGCCCTGGTGATCAAGGGTCGTACACTGCTGGACTCCGGCAAGGTGGACCTGGCGAGGCAGGTCCTGGCCCAGGTCCTGGTCGAGGACCCGGAAAACTTTGTCGTCCTTCGTCTGTTGACCGAAGACGCCAGGAGTCGCCAGGCCTGGCAGGAATCGATTCCCTTGCTTGAAAAGCTGGTGCTGCTGGATCCGGACGATGACCGGTGGCCCGGGGCCCTGGCCGAGGCCAAGCAGTTCGCCGCGCGAGATCTTTCCGGCGACCCTGTGGAATTTTCCTTCGCCACCATGACCCTGGTGGACATCTATCTCGCCCAGGGGTACCAGGCCAAGGCCTTGGCCGCCCTCAACCAGATGGCGGCCAGTGATCCGGACCGCCAGGACATTCTGGCGCGGATCGCCGAGATCCAGGCCGAAGGTCCCTCGATTCCCGAGGGGCAGTCGCCCCAGCCGGTGACAACGCCCCAGCCTCTCGAACATCCTGCCGGCGGCCCCGGTGGCGAGCAGGCTTCCCGACGGTCCGGCGAGAAACAGAAGTTCGAGGAATGGATCAACCGCATACGTCAGGAAGGCGGCCCGTCTACATGACCGGGCGTGTGTTCGTGATCGGCGGACCAAATCTCGGTCGCCTGGGCAAGCGCCAGCCGGAGATCTACGGTGATACCTCCTGGTCGGAGCTCGAGTCCCTGTGCAGGGGCTGGGCGGCGGACCTGGGTCTGGAACTGGAATTCCTTCAGTCGGACCTGGAAGGGGAACTGGTTCGCATGATTCATGGAGCCGGTGACGGGGCTGAAGGTCTCATTCTGAATGCCGCGGCCTACACCCACACCTCCGTGGCCATCCGGGACGCGGTGGCGGCAGTGGATATTCCGGTTGTGGAAATCCACCTGACCAATCCCGATGCCCGGGAGTCGTTCCGGCGCAAGAACCTGCTTGCCGATGTGGTGACCGCTGGTATTCGCGGTTTCGGCATTGACGGCTACAGATTGGCCCTGGTGGGCATTGCTGCCCTTTTGAGGGCCGGACACGCAGGGAATGGTAAGATCAATCCAGGCTAACAATAATTGCCATGGCGGGGTCGGCGTGTTATCAATTACCGGATTTTGGGGACTTCATTGGTTGATTGCACCGAATGATTGCTGCTGGGAAAGAGAGGATCGAGTTGGCCGATACAAGTAATTTCCGGACCGGATTCACCATGAGGCTGAAAAACGGGCTGTGGTCCATCGTGGAATTTCAGCACGTCAAGCCGGGCAAGGGTCCGGCCTTCGTCCGCACCAAATTGAAAAACGTCGAAAACGGCAAGGTGGTCGAGGTGACTTTCCGGGCCGGTGAAAAGGTCGAAGAAGTCCGCCTGGAGCGCAGAGAGTTTCAATATTTGTATCCGGACGGTGAATTTTATGTTTTCATGAACACCGAAACCTATGAGCAGATCCAGCTGCACACCGACACCCTGGGGGATGTACCCCTCTATATCAAGGCGAGCGACATGTGCAGCGTTCTTCTGCTGGAGGATAAACCGTTGACGGTGGAAGCTCCGTTGACGGTGGAGTTGCAGGTGGCCCAAACCGATCCCGGTTTGCGCGGGGATACCGCACAAGGTGGCTCCAAGCCCGCCACCATGGAAACCGGACTTGTGGTGCAGGTGCCACTTTTCATCGAAGAGGATGAAGTCCTGAAAATTGATTCCCGCACAGGGAAATACCTGGGAAGGGTTTAAAATGGAAACAAACCCACGCACCGGAGGACCCGAAATGGATATCGAAAAGGTTCGCGAACTCGTCA
>DAOWLV010000397.1 GCA_030643455.1 Candidatus Krumholzibacteriia bacterium
GCGTAACGACTGGTGGCGTCGAGGAGGTCGGCGTGCAGCAGTCCCAAGGTGATACCCGCGGGTCGCGGGGGCGCGGTGTGCAGAGGACTGACGGTGTGGTGATGGGAGGGAAACGACCAACCCACCAGGTTGACGGCCAACCCGTCATTCCGGGATACCGGGAGCATTGACCATGTTCCGGCGGGGCCCAACAGGTGAAAGCCGTCGATCTCCGCAGCCAGTTTGGGCAGCACCCTGGTATCATGGTTGCCGGCCACCCCAGCCACGATGATGCCCTGTCCGACCAGCTCCCGTACTCCGGTAGCCAGGGGCCCGTAGGCCTCGAACATGGCATTGTCTCTTTCGACCAGGTCCCCGGCCAGGGCGACGGCGTCCACATTGTTTTCGATGGCCGCATCCACAATCCGTTTCCAGGTCCCCGCGGGTCCGATATCCCGCAGATTCATTCCCCCCTGATCCAGGGCGGCCGGGGGCACACGGGACGGCAAACGTCCCAGGTGCATATCACCGACAAAGAGGATCCTGACGGAGGATTCGGGGGGCATCATGAAGCTCCGGAAACTGGACTTGTCATGGACTCGACCCGGTTTGATCCACGCCATGCTACCAATTCAAATGATCCTTGGCCACGCCATTTAACGCGCTCTTGATCAAAATAGTCATCCCGACTAATATCCTCCCGACCCATTCAACCCACGCGTAATCACTTGGATCGTGAACCCCGGACGGGGTGAGATGGATCCAAAGCCCCGAAAGGCCAAACGACATGACCCTGAACAAGATCCGCATTGTCTTGATCATCACGATGGTGACCCTGTCCCTGGTCACACAGGCAACGGCACAGGAACGTTCCAGCACCTCCTATACCGGGCTCCAGGTGCTTATTCCTGACGGTGACATGGCCGACCTGTTCGACACGGGATTCGGATTGACGGGGACCTCGCAATTTCCCCTGGGCTCGGCGGTCGATTTTGTATTTGAAGGGGCCTGGTACAGCTTACCCGGCAAGGGGTTCAATTTTTTGGGGAGCGAATTCGAGACTGAAGACCTCGATGCCCTGGCGGCCCTGATCGGAGTAGTCTTTTACCTGGAGCCCTTTCGACTCGGGGCCAAGGGAGGCTATTTTTTCCTGGATCTGCACGAATGGGATGCCATGCCTTACGCCGAAGTGGTGATCGGACGCTTTTCCCTGGGTGGCGAATACAAGGCCTTCGGCAATGCCAACTGGGGCGCCGGGTATGTCAAATTCCGGTGGTAGGAAAAACAAGGGGTCGTGACCGGGAATCACTCCACCAGATCCAGGATATCCAGCGAACGTTCCATCTCTTCATTGACGCGTTCGTGGTATTCCAGGGTTTCATCCAGGGTCATTCCCAGGATTCGAAGGGCGTCGGGGTCGCATTCCCGCGGTCCGCGGGCCCCGGGTGCTCCGAACCCCAGTTCGTAGGCCATGAAGTCGGCCACATGGACCAGGGCGGTCAGTTCGGGGGCACTGGAGGAGGCCCCTGGTTTGTGATGGAACTGCACCGCGTCCACCACGCTGGGTGAGAATTTCCAGCTGCGGAACACGGTCTTGCCGATGGTGCCGTGATGGATGGGGAACAGCTTTTTCTCGGCCTCGAACCAGGACAGGTCTTCATCTTCGGCAGTCACGCAGATCTCGTCGAAGTCGGAGGAAAAATAGGATTTCTCGATGAGCTTGCCCACGTCATGCAGCAGGCCGGCCACGAAGGCTTCCTCACGGTGGTGCAGACGCCGGTCATCGGCAATAACCTTGCAGATGCTGGCCACGGCGATGCTGTGCTCCCAGAACTTGAACATGTCGATGCCCTCGGAGCTCTCTTCATCCTTGAAGTAGTCGAACACCCCACTGGCCATGGCGGCGCCGCGAACGGCCCGGAAGCCGAGAATCACCACGGCGCGGCTGATGGTCATCGTCTTGGTTCCCGAACCGTACAGGGCGGAGTTCACCAGGTGCAGGATCTTGGCTGACAGGGCCTGGTCCTGGGTGATGATCTCGGCGATTTCAGGCACGGAAACGTCCGGATCCTGAAGCTTGTCGAAAAGCTTCTGGTAGATCGCCGGCAGGGTCGGGATGTCCTTCACCATCCCCTTGAGTTCACGGGGATGGATATCCATCAGCGATTTCTCGAGCACCGTGGACATGGCGCGCTCCTTCGCACGGTTCATTAAAACAGTGGTTCTAAGGGGAATATCGGCAGGTTTGGCGGGAAGTTGAACCAATAATGGGGAGAATCAGGCGGTAAAGTCCAGCCAGGGGCCATCCGGCCGGTGCGAAGAGGCTTCGCCGATGACCGAGGCGACCAGGGTGCCGAATTCCCCGAGGAAAGCGACCATTTCGTCCAGGCGTTCCGGGGGCACGGCGATCAGCAGCCCACCGCTGGTCTGGGGATCGTTCAGCAGGCCGATCATGTCCTCACCCATCCCGTCGGCGTAGCGAATATCGTTGCCGGTGAAGCTGGCGTTGGACTTGGTGCCGCCGCATGTGAAACCTTCGCCGCACAATTCGACGGCCTCCGGTAGCAGGGGCAGGGCGCCCGTGTCGAAGGTCAGGCGGACATTCGATCCTTTGGCGACTTCGAGGGCGTGGCCGCTCAGGCCAAAACCAGTGACGTCGGTGACGGCGGTGGCGCCCAGGTCGAAAAGGTGGACGCCGCACTTGTTCAGGGTGGTCATGCAGGTGACCAGGGCTTCATATCCAGCCTCGTCCACGCGACCCTTCTTCAGGGCCGCCACCAGGGCGCCGGTACCCAGGGGTTTTGTCAGGACCAGCCTGTCGCCGGGCCGGGCGGTGCAGTTGCGCAGGATCTTGTCGGGATGCACGGCGCCGGTCACGCTCAGCCCGAACTTGATCTCGTCGTCGCGCACCGAATGGCCGCCGGCCACGGGGCAACCGGCCTCCGCGCAGGTCTCGGCGCCGCCGGCCAGGATTTTTCCCAGCACCCAGTTCGGCAGACCCACCGGGGGGTAGCCCAACAGGTTCAGGGCCATCAACGGCGTACCGCCCATGGCGTAGACATCGCTGAGGGAGTTGGCGGCGGCAATGCGTCCGAAAGTATGGGGATCGTCAACGACGGGCGTGATGAAGTCGGCGGTGGAAACCACGGCCTGGCCGTTGTTGATACGGCAGACCCCGGCATCGTCCGCCGTGTCGAATCCGACCAGCAGATCACTACTTGCGGCGGCCCTGATGGGCTCCAGGATTTCAGCCAAGTCCCCCGGACTCAGTTTCGCAGCTCAACCGGCGCTTTTGGCGAACTGGGTCAGGAAAACCTTTTCTTCGGACGACATCACTCACCTCCCTTCGTGGCAGTCGGAATA
>DAOWLV010000452.1 GCA_030643455.1 Candidatus Krumholzibacteriia bacterium
CTCGGATACGGGGCAGTGGTTCAAGGACAACGGCCCCACCATCCTGGTCAAATTGCTGATCATCCTGGCCTCGGTCCTGTTTTTCCGGTTCACATTCCGGCTCTGCTGGTGGCTGATGCGCCTCGTGGGAATTATCAACCTCACCAAACTCATGGTGCAGCTGGGAAACAGCCTGATCAGCCCTATCGCCTCGTTTGTCGGCCTGTTCTTCGGTCTGTGGCTGATCGGCGCCGACCCGACCACCCTGCTGGCCGGCGCGGGCGTGGCCGGCGTGGTCATCGGTTTCGCGCTGCAGGATTCGCTGGCCAATCTCGCGGCGGGATTCTTCATCCTGGCCACGCGGCCCTTCGACGTGGATGACACCATCCGCACCGGAACCGTGATCGGAACCGTCAAGGCCATGTGGATCGCCAACACGACGGTCGTCACCTTCGACGGCCGGCGTCTGCTCATCCCCAACCGCATGATATGGTCGGATATCATCGAGAACCGGTCGGTCGAACCCTTGCGGCGGGTGGACTTCACCGTGCGGGTGGGTTACGAAGAGGACATCAATCGGGCCATCGACATTCTCCATGATCTGACCAAGGGCGAGGAGCGTGTTCTGGACCAGCCCGAGACGGCGGTCTTCGTGTCGGAATGGGCCGATTCCTGGGTTGAAATCGCCGTCCGACCCTGGGCTCGCAATGAAAACTGGTGGCCCTTGCTGAAGGATCTGCCAAGGCTGGTCGTGCTGCGCTTCGCCGATGAGGGTATCAAGATTCCGTATCCGCGCTTTGAAAGGTCCGGTGGGCCGGATCAGCATCCGCCTGTGTGACGAAGGTTGGAGGCGTTCCCGTCTTGGGGGCGCCCTTTTGTTGTGCTAAAATGAAGATGTGATATTCCCGGTTACTTTTGCGAAAGATCCCGTCATGAATCTTTCCCGATATATCTTACTTGCCCTGCTGGCTCTCGCCGCCGGCTGCGGCGGCACTCCCGAGCAGACCGCCTTCATGGAACGCCAGGAAAACGTGGCCATGAGCGCCGTCGAATTGCGGATTCGCCTTTACGATTTCGCGGACATTTTTTCGGGAAATGTCGAGATGACCGCCGACGGGATCTACGCCTCCACCGACGACCCGGTCATTCAGCGCCGGGCCCTGCAGTGGAAAATCAGCGCCAACGCCGAAATCTATCAAGCGGCTTTCGGGTCGGACCCCCTGGGTGCCTACACCGATGTCTGGGCCTTCACCAAGCAGATGCATTATTTCCTGGATACCGGGCCGGGCCAGGACCTTTTCGGCGACCAGCAGGCCGATGCCGTGGCGACCGCCAGGATCCTGGAGCGGCGGATTCACGCCCTGGGTCAGATGGTATCGGAATCCGGCGACATCTCCACTCTCGAGGAAAAACTGGAACCCTGGGTCAAAAAACACACCCTCAGGGACCTCCAATTCACCCGGGAATCCACCACGCCGTTCTGGGCTGAATATGTTGCCTCCGGCGGTGGCGGAATGGCCGCAGTGGGGCGCATGGAGGAATCCATTCAGGACATCATCGCCCGGATGGACATCATGTCCGAGAACCTGCGCAAACAGGCCCGCTGGGAAACCCAACTGCTGATGAGCGAAGCTCTGGTAACCGGCGAAATCGGGGAGTTCCGGGCCCGGATCGATTCCGTTGAGGTGAATATCAATCGCATCCGTATCCTGCTGGATGATCTGGAACCCATCCTGGCCCGGCAAGTTGCCGCGCTGATGATCACCGGCGGCGAACTGGTCCAGAGGGAGCGGGAACTGGCCAATGAATCCTGGGCGGTCGAGCGGGAAATTTTGTTTGCCCGCGTGGATGCAATTCAAAAGGAGACCTTCGCCCTGCTGGCAGCCGAGCGCGCGCTCATCCTGGCGGAAGCCGGGGCCGCGGCCGATCGGACAATCGGATTATCCCTGGAGGCGACACGGGGCCTGATCGACCATCTGGTCTTCAGGATTGCGCAGCTGGCTGTCGGAGGTCTGCTTGTTCTTGGTTTGCTGGCTTTTGGCGTCTGGCGGTTCCGGAATCGGGCTGATCAGGGTCGATGACTCGATTACGCGTCCATGTTCTTCCACCGCCGCGCCATACGCGCGAACACAACCAGGGCGATGATTGCCGCCACCCCGATACCCGCGAACGGGTACCAGACGTTTGGCCCCGGGCTGTAGGTGTTCCACAACAGATCCGTGGCCGCCACCGCATCGAGGTTTGTTACTTCCTGCAGTTTCAAGAAAGCATCGGTGCGCTCCACGCCCAGGGTAGCGTCCAGCGAAGACACCTTGCCGTTCCAGATGGCGCCCTTCAAAAAGTCCGTATGCTCGGCCAGGTACTTCTGGGCCAGCACCGCCTTCTCGCCGAAATTCCCGTAGAAGTATCCCTGTAGTTTGGCGCCAACCAGCCCGCCGATTCCCACCGGGATGTTCACATACCCCAGGTACAGACCCTTCTTGCCCGGCGGCGAAATCAGGCCGAGGTATTCGCTCTTTTTGGGACCGGTCAGCATCTCACCGAACGAGAAAGCCGCCACCCCCCACCAGGAAAACGGAGCCCACGTTTGTCATTCCCGAGATCAGCACACCGGCGGTGGCCATGGTCATGCCGATGACCATCGATTCGAGCGTTCGCATCTTACGAACGAGGTAGGAGATCGGAATCACAAGCAACACGATCAGCACCGCGTTCAGGTTGATCAGCAGTTCCTGCGGCACCTGTGGCCCGCGATCTGTTTGGACCACCCAGCCCTCGGGCAGGAAAGGCACGCTGC
>DAOWLV010000003.1 GCA_030643455.1 Candidatus Krumholzibacteriia bacterium
GTCAGGCATGGTCTGGGGCTGGCCCGAAGTATTCCCGGTGATGGTCGGTCTACTCCTGGTGACAGGGTTGATCATGACCGCGACCCTGCGCTTCATCCAGATACGCCGCCTCCGGCACAGCTTCGACGTGATCCGCGGCAAGTACGACGACCCCAGCCACGAGGGCGACCTGAGCCACTTCCAGGCACTGACCACCGCGCTTTCGGCGACCGTCGGCATCGGGAACATCGCCGGGGTGGCCACCGCGATCCACTACGGCGGGCCGGGAGCGTTGTTCTGGATGTGGGTGACGGCGGTCTTTGGCATGGCGCTCAAATACGCCGAGTGCACGCTGGCCATCAAGTACCGGGTCATCCTGCCCGACGGCAGCGCCTCCGGCGGGCCCATGTACTACATCGAAAAGGGATTGGGCAGCAAGTGGAAATGGCTGGCGGTGATGTTCGCGGTGTGCGCCATCATTTCCAGCTTCGGGTCGGGCAACAGCATCCAGGCCTTCACCGTGGCCGACCAGATCCGCGCCGATCTGGGGGTGCCGACCTGGATCACGGGGCTGGTCACTGCCAGCCTGGTCGCCGCCGTCATCCTGGGAGGTATCAAGCGCATCGGCAACGTGACGAGCAAACTGGTGCCGTACATGGCAGTGATCTACGTGGTCGGCGGCCTGATGGTGCTGGTGATGAACTTTACGGTCATTCCCGGTGTGTTGACGAATATCTTCGCCTCCGCCTTCAAACCCGCGGCCCAGATCGGCGGCTTCGCCGGCGGCAGTTTCATTTTCATGCTCACCTGGGGCGTGAAGCGCGGATTGTTCTCCAATGAATCGGGCCAGGGTTCGGCGCCCATCGCCCACGCCGCGGCCAAGACGGATGAACCGGTGCGCGAGGGCGTGGTGGCCATGATGGGACCCATGATCGATACCTTGATCATCTGCACCATCACCGGCCTGGTCATCCTGTCGACGGGAGTCTGGAACTCGCGCAAGACCGATTCAATCCCGGTCAGTGCCCAGTCGGCCATCACCGTGATCAACGAAAGCGCCGAGGTCCTGACCGACGGAATCGTGCGGGACGCCGACAAGTTCACCGGCACAGTGGAAGTCGTCGACGGCCGTCCCCGGGACGTGTTCCTGGTCCGCCACCATTCGCTGGTGGAACTGCCGGTCCTGGTAGCTGGCGACGGCACGACCTTCACGGGCAGCCTGACGGTCACAGGTGGCCGCATCGCCACCGAAGGGCTGCCGGCCCTGACCCTGAACGGCGACATGGCCCAGAATGGATCCCCCTTGACCGCTTGGGCCTTCCAGGAGGGATTGCGGCCCATCATGGGCAACTGGGGTTTTCTGATCATCACCCTGGGGGTGGTGTTGTTCGGTGTCTCGACAGCCATAAGCTGGAGCTATTACGGCGACCGCTCGGTGGTCTATCTGTTCGGAACCGACTACATTCTGCCCTACAAGATAATCTTTGTTGTGATGCACTTCCTGGGTGCTATTTTCTCCCTGGAGGTGGTCTGGAATTTCGGGGACAGCGCCCTGGGCCTGATGTCCCTGCCGAACCTGATCGCCCTGCTCTTTTTGGCCGGCAAGGTCAAGAAGATGACCAGGGAATACTTCGACCGGGAACACAAACCGCTTCATTGACGGAAAGTTGACGGAAAGCTGTCGGACAGCATAGTGAGAGATGGACAACATGACGCCGGACACCGAAATGGAACTGGCCAGACAGGAATCCCCTGCCGCGGGGGACACACCTGTCGGCCCTCGCATGGAAAAGCTGGCGAACGCCGGCAAGCTGACATCCAAGAACGCCGATCTGCACTGGCTGTACGAACAGTCGGTCCAGAACGCCGAGGTGGAGGCCGGGTTCATAAGCAAGGTCTTCAAGAGGGAATTCGGCCGCGAGCCGGCTTTCCTGCGCGAGGACTTCTGCGGCACCGCCCTGCTGTGCAGCGAGTGGGTCAAGGCGAATGCCATCCACACCGCGCTGGGTGTCGATCTGGACGGCCCGACCCTTGTCTGGGGCACGGTCAACAACGTCACTCCCCTGGGTGAGCGCGCTTCGGCGGTCACGCTGGTCCTGGATGACGTGCGCAACGTCACCTCGCCGCGGGCCGATGTCCTGGCCGCCACGAACTTCAGCTGGTGGGGTTTCAAGACCCGGTCCGAGTTCGAGAGGTACCTGCGCGGGGCCTACGCCAACATCAAGGACGAGGGCATGCTGATGATGGATTGTTACGGCGGTCCCGAAGCCCAGGTGCCCCAGCTCGAGGAACGCGAGGAAGAGGGATTCGACTACGTGTGGGATCAGGACACCTTCAATCCCATCACGAACGAGATCCGCTGCAAGATCCACTTCAAGTTTCCCAACGGCAGCAAGCTGAAGAACGCGTTCCAGTACGACTGGCGCCTGTGGTCCTTGCCCGAAACCTGCGACCTGCTGAAAGAGGTCGGGTTCCGGAAAACGGTGATCTACTGGGAGGGCGCGGACAAGGACGGCGAGCCCAACGGGATTTTCAAGCCCAGCCGCGAAGGGGATCTGGCCCCGGCCTGGGTGGCCTATATTTTGGCTTTCCGTTGATCGCATTTTTGGGTAAATTTTGGCCCATCAGGGTCGAAATCGGGTAGGGGCCCCGAAGTGGGGTCATCTGGTCATGAGGAGAGATCGGGTTCATGGATTTCAGTGTTTGCACCCAGTGTGGTGTGGAGATCGAAAGCAAGGGCATCCATTTCCGCGGTCACGTCTTCTGCAGCGACGAGTGCTGTGAGGAGTACGAGGCTGAATTCGCGGACAAGGATGAACCGGCCATCGACGAGTTGGTGGACGAGGATCTGGCCTCCGAAGAATTCGACGAAAACCTGGGGTACCGCGATGGCAATGAGTCGGACTCCCTGGACGAGGATGACGATGACGATTTCGACATCAAGCCCGAGGACTTCTGATCAGTCGACATCCGTCTGAATATTTATCAGGGGAAAAGAACAAGGAGCCTCACTCGAGGCTCCATTTTATTGCGAAATCGGTGGCGCTACAGGGCCGGGATCAACCGCAGCCGTTGCAACCGCCGGAGCTGCAGTCGTCGGACGTCGCGCCCAGCTTGAGCATGTAGCCGCGACGGTAGGATTCGTCAATGTAATCGATGGTCAGGCCACCGCTCTGCCGCAGGATGTCAGTCGTCTGGTTGTCCATGACGAATTTGATCCCGCTGTTTTCGACGATCGAGTCGTCATCCTTAGGCTCATCCAGAGCCATTCCGATTGACGGGCCGCCTCAGCCAAAGCCCTGAATGAAGAGCCTGACGCCCTTGCCCTCGTGTTCGTCCCAGTCGAACCCGTCGAAGGCGGTGTTCGCGCTTTCGGAAACGCTGATGAGATCTGCGTTGCTCACGTTTACCATCCCTTTTTCTGTCATGCGGTCCGAAGGAGCGCCGGAATTATACGTCCACATTTCCGGTCACGGCCGGCCGCAAAGATCAATTCACACCAGAAGTATCGGCATATTTACCGGAATTATCAATGATTGGTGTTCCAACCAAATAATTAGATTTTAGTAATTGCGCAACTATTAAGTTTAATGATCGAAGGTGAATATCATTTCCCGAGGTCGTAAACCATTCTGATTTTTACAGTTTTGTCCTGTCCGGGCAGCCTGCGGCTTTCGGTCATGACCAGCTGATATCCGGTTTCCGACAAGGTGTAGTAGCGAATCCGGCTCATGGTATCCTGACTGGTTTTCCACTCCACGACCAGGGTTCGATCCTGCCAGTGAGCCGTGGCGGTAGCCTCGCCCTGCTGGGTCCAGATGTTCATCCTGCGGTTGTCGGTGAACAAAAGGCGGCTGATGTCCAGTCCGTTGGTGACGTTGAGTTCGATGCCGTCATGGAAGATCTCCATCCTGGAATATTCTTCCTGTATGCGGGCCAGGCGTTGTTGGGCTTTCACCTGCCGAGCCGGATCCTCACTGGTGTTACCCATGCCGCCACCTCTACCGCCACCTCGGCCTCCACCCTTTCGATCTCCACCCTTTCGGTCTCCACCCATGTTTTGTCCGCCGCCCATCGCTTCCCGGATGACGGCGGCCATGTCGTCGCTGGCCTTCACGTTGAGGATCCAGTTACCCGTCAGGTTGGGCTGGGCATCGCAAGAAACATCGACCGCCAAGGTATCGGACAAGGAATTGTCCTGTGCCCAGGAACTGGCAACAGAGAGAAGCGAAATAATCAGTGAGATCATGGCGGCCCGTGTGACAGGTCGGATCGATTCGGTCATTGTCAGGTACTCCTCGCGGCTTGCATGGGGGAAGAGACGAAGGGTGCGCCGGAAGACTTAATGGTGGGGATTCTATCCCCCGGTCGCGCCCTTTAACCACCAAACGTGCGACCGGTGTGATACCAGCGAAAAAAATTCCCATCAGTTTCAGGCAGCCTCGTTGGGCTCCGCCGCATCGTAGTCATCCCGCATGCCCAGCCGGACCTTGAAGTCGGTCACCAGGGAATAACCCACCGGTATCAGGACCAAAGTGATGAAGGTCGCGAACACGACGCCAAAACCCAGGCTCGTGGCCATGGGAATCAGGAACTTGGCCTGCAGGCTTTTTTCCAGCAGCAGGGGCGTCAGGCCGGCGAACGTGGTCAGGGAGGTCAACATGATCGGCCGGAAGCGCCGGATGCCCGATTCGACGACCGCTTGCCGGGCCGACATGCCGTCGCGCCGGGCGCGGTTGATGAAATCGATCATGATCAGCGAGTCGTTGACCACCACACCGGTCAGGGCGACCACGCCGAACATGCTGACCAAGGTCAGGTCCAGGCCCATCAGGATGTGGCCCCACATGGCGCCGACCAGGCCGAAGGGGATGGCCGACATGACGATGACCGGCTGGATGTAGGATTTGAAGAGCACTGCCAGCAGGACGTAGATCATCAGAACCGCCAGGGCGAAACCGGTCTTGAGGCTGCCCAGGGCCTCGGCCTGCTGTTTCTGTTCGCCTTCCATGCTGTAGCGCAGCCCCGGATGGGCGGCCATGAGGTTTGGAAGGATTTCATTGCGCAGGATGTCGTTGACCTCTCCGGCATTGGTGAACTGCTGGTCCACGTCGCTGGTGACCGAAACGATCCGCTGCCGGTCCGCGCGTTCGATGGTTGCGAAACCCCGGCCGATCTCGACGGTGGCCACCCGGCTGAAGGGGACTTCGTCGCCGGCCGGTGTACGAATTCGCATGGATTCGACGTTGCCCAGGGACCGCCGTTCGTTTTCCGGGTACCGGATCATGACCTTGACCTCGTCACGACCCCGCTGGATGCGCATGGCCTCGTCGCCGTAGAAACCGCGCCGGACCTGGCGGGCCAGATCGGCCAGGGTCAGGCCCAGGGTGCGGGCTTCGGGCTTGAGATTCAACTTCACCTCGACCTTGCCCTCGCGGAAGCTGTCGGCGATGTCGATCACGCCGGGAAACTCGGCCAGCTGGGCCTTGAGTTCCTGGGCCGCGATCAACAGGTCGTCCGTGTTGTGGGAAGCCAGCTGCACGAAGATCGCGTCTCCACCCTGGAAGAGGTTGGCGCTGAAGGTGACGGAAACCGCTCCGGTCACCGGCCCGCACAGTTCCCGCCAGCGGCGGGCCATCTCGGGGCTGGGGATGTCGCGGACCTCGGCCTTCATGAGTTCGGCGTTTACTTCCACGAGATGGGCACCCCGGGCCGCGGTGCCGGACGAGCCCCCGCCCATTCCGGACCGTTCGGACCTGGGCTGCGAGCCGATCGAGGTCTGGACGTGGGTGATCACCGAATCACCCGGTGGACGTTTTCCGTCGTATTCGGCCTGAAGTTTTTCCAGGGATTTTTCGAGCTGGTCGACGGCCTTCTGGGCGTCTTCCACCGTCGTTCCCTGGGGCAGGGTCAGGGCGGCCACCAGGTTGTCGGCATCGACCTTGGGCATGAAGGTGAACTTGAGGTGTCCGCCGGCAACTAACCCCATGGTCACCACCATGGAAGCCGTCGCAATCGCCAACACGATGGGCCGGTGTGCCAGCGCGAAGGAAAGCGTGGAGCGGTAGGGGCCTTCGACGAAGGCCTGCAGCAAGGAGTCGATCTTGTCCTTCATTCGGCTGTACCACCGGGGACCATAGGTGTCCTCCCGGGATTCCGAAACCTTGAGGGTGGCCAGGTGGGAGGGCAGGATCAGCAGGGATTCAACCAGGGAAAACAGCAGGATCGCGATGACGACCACCGGGATGTTGTACATGAACTTGCCCATCATGCCCTCGACGTTGGCCAAGGGCAGGAAGGCCACCACGGTGGTGATCACGGCCAGGGTCACAGGCATCCCGACTTCGAGTACGCCTCTGGTCGCCGCCTCCTGGGCCTTGTACCCTTTTTCGCGCCAGGAGTAGATGTTTTCGCCCACCACGATGGCGTCGTCCACGACGATACCCAACGACACGATGAAGGCGAACATCGAGATCATGTTCAGCGACACACCGAACTGGGGCAGGACCCAGAAGGCGCCCAGGTAGCTGATGCCGATACCCAGACTGACCCACAGGGCCAGACGGAACTGAAGGGCCAGGGCCAGGCAAAGGAACACCAGGATCAGCCCCACGATGCCGTTCTTGAGCAGAAGATCCATGCGGCTCTTGTAGATTATGGAACGGTCGTTCCAGGTGGTGATACTGATGCCCGGGGGCAACTGGTCCTGCATGTCGGCGACATAATGCTTGACCGCGCCGGTCACCTTGAGCACGCCCTGGTTGCCGGTGCGGTAGACCTGGATGTTGGCGGCGGGTTTGCCGTCGAGGTAGGAAGCCACGTCGATGTCCTCGAACCCGTCGCGGATGGTGGCGATACGGTCGAGAGTGACGGAGGTGCCGTCCGGGGAGGTTATCACCACGATCCGGCCGAATTCCTTGCCGGTGTAACGTTGCCCCTTTGTGCGCACCAGGATTTCACCCACGTCGGTCTTCACGCTGCCACCGGGAAGATCCAGGCTGTTGGCCTTGACCGCCTGGGTGACCTGACCGAGGGTCAGGCCGTAGGCCTGAAGATCGCGTTCGCTGACCTCGATCGAGATCTCGAAGGGACGTGTGCCCCCGACCACCGTGTAGGTCACCTCGTCGAGGGCCAAAAGGTCGTCGCGCACCTTGTCGGCCAGGAGTTTGAGGGTGCGTTCGGTGGCGTCACCCGACAGGACCACGTCGATCGCCTGGGTGCGGCGCTCCACCAGCGTGACGATGGGTTTTTCGGTCTCTTCGGGGAAGGTTATGATGCGGTCCACTTCCGCCTTCACGTCATCCAGGACCTTGCGTTTGTCGGCGTTGGTTTCCAGCTCGAGACTGATCACACCCATGCCTTCGGAGGAGGCCGAGGTCATTCTCTTGATGCTGTCCACCCCCTGGACGCTTTCTTCAACCCTGACGCAGACACCCTCTTCGACCTCCCCGGGGGTGGCGCCGAGGTAGGGCACCTGGATGGTGATCATGTCCAGTTCAATCTCGGGAAAGACTTCCTGCTTGATGGACGAGGCCGCCATGAAGCCGGCGGCGATGATCAGGAACATCAGCAGATTGGCGGCCACGTGGTTGGTGGAGAACCAACGGATCATTCCGTTCATCATTCACCGCCCTTTTTGCCGTCGGGTCCGGGTTTTCCCGCGGCGGGAACCGGATCGCCTTCGACCCGGACAGGCATTCCATCGGTGACGTACTGGAGATTGCTTGTGCAGACCCGATCACCGGAAGCCAATCCATCGGTGATGATGGCCTGTTCGATGCCCGCCCGGGCCACCTGGACATCGTGAATCCTCAGCTTTCCCTGCTGGTCGACAACCCACACCTGGTCGCCGGGCCGCAGCGCGGTCCGCGGGATGACCACGGAGCCGGCGGGAGGCTCGGCGCTGAACAAGACGTCCACGAACATGCCCTCGATCAGTGGAGGCCGGTTGCCCGAACGTTCGTAGGGGTCGGGGATCTCGACAACGACCGAAACCAGGCGGCTGCGGCTGTCGACGGCCCCGCCCAGGCGGACGGCCCGGCCCTGCCAGTGGTGTTCGGCACCCGCGAAATCAGAACTGACGTCCACCGGTACACCGCCGTCGGCGGCGTCATAGTTGACGGTGATCCAGGCCAGTTCGTCGTCGGCGATCGAAACGGTCACCTCGGCAATGTCGGTGGCATAGATGGTACCCAGGGCGGTGCCCGACCGGATGAACTGTCCCGCGTCGATGCTGGTGTCGAGGACCCGGCCATCGAACGGAGCGGTGATGATGCAGCGTTCCAGATTGAGTTCGGCCTGGGTCTGGGCGGCCTTGGCAGCCTCCAGGTTGGCCCGCGCCAGCTTCAACTGGGGCTCGTGCATCACCAGGGCGGTGGGCTCGGAGCCCTCTGCGGAGTCGAAGCCGTCATTCCCGATCCGCTCCCATTCCCGCTGGGCCACCTGGGCTTCCTCTTCGGCCCGGGCCAGGTTGTATTCGGACTGGGCCACGTTGGCCCGAGCCTGTTCAACCGCCAGGATGTAATCGGTTTCCTCGATCTTCAGAAGGGTCTCACCCTTGCTGAAATATCCACCCGCTTCGAAGTGGGCCGACTTATCCATGACCTCGCCGTTGACGCGGCTCACGACGCTGACCGACCGTTTGGCCTTGACCGAACCGTAGGACCGCACCCGGATCGGATCGGTTTCACTGGACACGGTGAATGTGGATACGACAGGCCGGGCCGCCGGAGGCGTCTTGCGTTCGGGTTTGTTTCCGATCTTGACCAGGACGCCGGCGGATACCACGCCCAGGACCAGGATCACCAGGGCCGTCAGGAGGTTGCGCAGGGTTTTCGGGCTCACGGTTGGGCTCCTTCATTGGTATCGGCACTGGTCATGCTCAGTTCGGTGGTTTCGGGATCGAGATCCCAGGGGCCGCCCAGGGCCTGGATCAGGTTGACCCGGGCCGAGCGTCGCGCCCGCTGGGTCGTCAGCAGCTGGCTTTCCGCGTTGAACAGCCGGCGCTGCGATTCGAGGGTGACCAGCAGGCCATCCAGTCCACGCCGGTAACGGTCCTGGGCCAGGTTCACCGAACGCCGGGCCTGCTCTGCCGAATCGGTCAGGTATCCCTCCTGCAGGGATTGGAAATGATCCTGATCCAGGGCGTTTTCAACCTCGCTGAAGGCGACCAGGATCGACTGGCGGTAACTGGCCGTCGACTGCAGCACACGGGCTTCGGCCGCCTTGATCTGGGCCTGGGTGGCGCCCCGGTTGATCAGGGGCATGAAGAGGTTGCCGGCCAGGGACCAGAAATCCGAACCCGAGCTGAACAGGTCTGACAGGTCCGAGGATTTTGTGCCCCCGGTCGCTGTAAGTATGATCCGGGGGTAGAGCGCCGCCTTGGCCACGCCGACCTTGGCCACCGAGGAGTGGAGTCTCATCTCGGCGGCCATCAGGTCGGGCCGGCGGTCCAGCAGATCCGACGGCAGTCCGGCAGGAACTGCGGCCAGGGGTTCGGGCATGATCTCCAGGCTGAGGGTTCCACCGGGCCCGTCGAGATCACTTGCGGTCAGATCTCCGGCGGGGTAACGCCCTGCCAGGATTTCCAATCTTCTGCGGGCGGAGGCGAGTTCCTGGCGGAAGAGCGGGTCGGCGGATTGGGCAGCCGCCAGGTTCTGGCTGGCCAGGTGCACGTCGAGGGCGGAAACGAGGCCTCTGCGATAACGGTCCCGCACCGTGGTCAGGTTTTCACTGAAGTTGTCGATGGTCCGCTCGGTCAAGGCCACCTGCAGCTGAAATTCGCGGATGACCAGCCAGGTCCGGACCACGTCGGCGATCAACGCCTGGGCCACGGCCCGGCGGTCCTGTTCGCTGGCCATCAAAGAGGCCCGCGCGGCTTCCGTACCCCGGGACAGGCGGCCCCAGAGATCGACTTCGTACTGCAGGGTCGCGCTGAGCGAGTGCTGGTTGAAATAGACAGGCCCGAAGCTCTGGGTGGATGTCTGGCTGGTTTTGCTGCGCGAGCTGGATCCGCCGATCTCGATGGTCGGCCACTGGGCCGACTTGGCCCCACCCAGCAGCGCCCGCGCTTCGAGCACCCGTCCGGCCGCGATGGCGAGATTGTTGTTGTAGATGAGGGCATCTTCAACCAGGCCGTTCAGGGTGGTGTCGCCAAAGGATTCCCACCATTTCCAGTGGCCACCGGCGCCGTTTGCGGTATCGGGCAGGGCATCGGCCATGGTCACCGCAGGGGTGGTTTCCCGGGATTGGCCGGCCCATTCTTCCGGTACTTCGGCTTCCTGTTCGGGGCGCACGTAGTCGGGGCCCACGCTGCAGCCGGCCAACAGCAGCAGCAGGGTCACAAATACGAGGGACCGGATCATCATGGGGTTACCTCCGGGAACATGCTATCGATGGCGGCGGTGGAAAATCGGATGATGTGTTCGGTGACCCGCTCGGAGTATTCCGGCAGGGAAAGATCAAGGGGGGGGAAGGCCCGAAGCATGATCTGCAGGGATTCGGGATCGGATTCCATGTCCTGCCGTTTTTGCCAGCGCATGATGAAATGATGAATCTGGCCCACGACGCTGGCAATGATCCAACTTACCTGCTCCTGCTGCAACTCAGGCCGTGCGGTAATGATCGCCCGGGAAAACGCCCCGTAAACCGGCGCCACCATTTCCTTGAAAAAGGTCCCCCCCATGTGAGAATGGCCGGGCTGCATCTGGCGGGCCATCAGGGACAGGAAACTCGTACTGCCCGGGCCGGCCAGCGCACCTTCCATGTGCTGCCGGACCAGGATCCCGATCACCTGGTCCACGCCGGGATGCCCGCCGGTCTCCGCCAGCAGATCGTCCAGCGCGGCCAGGGTCCTGTCCCGCTGGAACACGAAACGGCGCAGAATGACCTCGTGAAACAGGTTTTCCTTGCCCTGGAAATGATAGTTGACCGCGGCCACGTTGACTTCGGCGGCGGCCGCCAACTCCCGGATGGACACGTTTTCGAAACCCTTTTCGGCAAAAAGGCTTTCGGCGGCGTCGAGGAGCCGGCTTTTGGTCGATTGACGATCTTCGGTCAAGAGATCCTCCCTGGAAAACTGGATCAACCGTTTGCAACAGCAGATTTAAACAAACACATTAAACAGGTGTTTGAATATTGTCAAGGGTCAAGATTGGATGTGGTAGGTCATCCCGCATTTTCTTAGACTATACGGACATACATCCGCCGTTTCCTTCTCACCGGAGATCGTCATGCCCAAATCCGCTGCCCCCAAACGCCATTTTACACCCGCCCTGTTCCAGTTCATGCGTGATCTGGAGGCCAACAACAACCGCGACTGGTTCGCCGCCAACAAGGAGCGCTACATGACGGATCTGCGGGATCCCGCCCTGGAATTTGTCGTGGATTTCGGGTCCCGCCTGGGGAAGATCAGCCCCAGTTTCCTGGCTGACCCGAGGCCCAACGGAGGCGCCTTGTTCCGTATCTACCGGGACATCAGGTTCTCGAAGGACAAGCGGCCATACAAGGATCATACGGGTTTGCACTTCCGGCACGAGGCGGGCAAGAATGCGTACACCCCGGGATTCTATCTCCACCTGCAGCCGGGAAACTGTTTCGTGGGGATAGGGTTGTGGCACCCGGACAATCCGACCCTGAAACTGATTCGCGACACCCTGGTGACCGATCCCGGCCTGTGGAAAAAGGCCGTGGGCGGGAAGATGTTCGGCGAGTTCTTCCAGGTTTCGGGTGAAAGCCTGAAGCGCCCACCCAAGGGTTACGACCCGGATCATCCCCTGATCGAGATCCTGAAGATGAAGGACTTCACGGCGTTCGCCCCCCTTACCCAGAAACAGGTGACCGCGCCGGGGTTCGTGGACGAGTTCGCCGGGCTGTGCAGGACGGGTGGTTCGCGGGTGAAGTTCGTCTGTGAGGCGATCGGGCAACCGTACTAGGCAGTCGGTTGGCCATATCATGAGCCCCAAAAAAAACGGCCCCGGGGATTGGTAACCCTGGGGCCGTTTTCGTGCTCTTCGTTTTGCGGGCCGCGGGGGCCTGAAAACGCATATCAATTTACCGTATGGACGGCTGCTCTCTCGTCACCCGAGACTGTGTGTCAAGCGAATGGACCCGAAGTGGAAAGCGAGCTTCGCTGTTGAGACTGTCTAACCAATTACCGAACCAATCCCCCGTGTTGGGCATTTTAGCCGGTATCCAGTCTCTCCATATCACCGGGGAACAAGCCGATCGCGTGAAAGGTCACAGCAATTTCCTCAGTGATTGACCATTGTAACACATAAGGAAAGATTTACAAATGATCTTATGACAATTTTATTTCAATATTTTGAGGGGGGAATCCATCATCCAATGATACATCGTCCTGTCATTTCGGGGGGTTGGGGAATTTCCAGCAGACGCAGCATGGTGGGGGCGATGTCGGATAACCCGAAATCCCCATTTTTCAACAGGTTGAACTTGTTTTCGAATGCCTTGCCTGCCACCACGAAAGGCACCTTGCTGAGGGAATGCTGTGTCAGGACGGTTCCGTCGGGAGCCAGCATTTCATCACAATTTCCGTGATCCGCGGTCAAAAGCCAGATGGTGCCCCGTTCGATGCTCGGCGGCATGATTTCTTCCAAAAGGCGGTCCAGAGTGCGGAAAGCCTGGACGGCCGCCTCGTAAATCCCGGTGTGGCCGACCATGTCCCCGTTGGCGAAGTTGACGATCACTACGTCGAAATCGGTTCCCTCGCAGGCTTCCTTGACGATGGCCGCTACTTCGGGGGCGCTCATTTCCGGTTGCAGATCGTAGGTCGCTACCTTGGGCGAAGGAATGAGTTTTCGTTCCTCGAATGGATACGGTTCTTCGCGTCCACCGTTGAAGAAGTAGGTCACGTGGGCGTATTTCTCCGTCTCGGCCGTGCGCAGGTTGCGGATGCCTTCGGCGGCGAATATCTCGGCCAGCCCGTTGCGCGGCTCTTCAGGCGTGTACATCACCGGCAGGTCCAGGGTCTTGTCGTAGGGGGTCATGCACAGGTAGTTCACCCGGGGATGCCGGTCCTGGGGGAATTCGGCGAAGCCGTCCTGCATGAAGGCCCAGGTGAGCTCCCGCGCGCGGTCGGCGCGGAAATTCCAGAAGAAGACGCTGTCTCCGTCGCCGATGGTGGCGGTTGGTGATCCGTCCGCTGAGGTGATGATGGTCGGTTCGACAAACTCGTCGGTGACGTCCGACGCGTAGGAAGCTTCGATGGCCGCCACCGGATCCTCGGCCGTGACGCCCTTGGCATCCACCTTCCCATCCACCAGCATGGTCCAGGCCCGCGCCACCCGGTCCCAGCGTTTGTCCCGGTCCATGGCCCAGTACCGGCCACAGATCGAGGCGACCTTGCCGGCGCCTATCTCCGTCATCTTGTCCTGGAGATCCTTGACGTATTGCTGGCCGCCGTGTGGATCGGTATCGCGTCCGTCCAGGAAAGCGTGCACGAATATTTCAGTGAGGCCGGCTTTGGCGGCCTCGGCGATGATGCCGTAGAGGTGGTCGGTGTGGGAGTGAACGCCGCCCGGCGAGACCAGGCCCAGAAGATGAAGACGGCCGGTCCCCTCCTTGGCCCGGGCGATGAATTTTCGCCAGGTTTCGATGGTTGCGAATTCGCCATCGGTAATGCTCGTGGCGATGCGGGCCAACTCCTGGTTGACCACGCGTCCGGCGCCGATGGTCAGGTGGCCGACTTCGCTGTTGCCCATCTGTCCTTCAGGCAGGCCCACGTATTGGCCACAGGCTTCGAGTGTGGTATGGGGATAACGCTCGAACAGGGAATTGTAGAAGGCGGGTTCGGCGCCGATGACGGCGTTGCCGACCTCGCTGCCCGGTCCGGTGCGGTAACCGACTCCATCGAGAATACAGAGAACGATTCGGGGGTGACGGGCGGATGGGTTGGGCATCGGTTGTGCTCCTCGGTCAGCTTGGTGGTGGGTCAGTCCTGATCCAGGGCCGCTGCCGGCAGGGCCCAGAGCTCCACTTCGCCCAGGGCCATCAGAACCATCTCGGATAAATGATAAACATCTGCCGCGGGATCGGCTTCCCCTCCGGAAATTTCTTCGGCGGTCAGCAGGGCGCCCGCTTGCAGGACCGCCCTGGTCACTTCGGCTCCTCCTGGCAGGAACTGGGTCACCCTCAATTTACCCAACCTCACGATGTAGGCCAGGGTGACTTCCGGGTGCAGCAACTGGTCGGGGGCCAGCAGGATGCGCTTGCGGGTCTGTTCCAGCTTTTCCGCCAACAGGGGCCGGGCGGAGAAAAAGTGGGCGTCCCGCCGAATGGTCAGGACTTGTGATCCGGTACCGGTCATCAGCCTTCCCTCTCCTGCATGTAGTCCAGGATCTTGCTGGGCGGCAACTGGCGGGTGCTGGGACCGAGCCGGATGAAGAACTTTTCATCGTCGCCGTTCCTGAGATACACCGGTTCGGGGCAGCGGTCGCAGTTGATCAGGAAGACCTGCTGATCATCCACCGCGCGAATACCCCCGCTGATGAAACTCGCGAACTCCAGCCCCACATGCTGCTTGATCAGGTTGTCGAAATGGAGCAGGAATTTGTCGTCGTTGGCGAAATCGTCGGTTTCCAGGCCCAGGATCTGTCCGTCGTCCGCGACCCCGATCAACAGGAATCCGCCACTGGTGTTCAGGTAGGCCACCACGGATTTCAGCCAGGCCAGCTCGATCTCCTTGCCCGGTTTTTTCGCATGCAAATTCCAGCGCATGGTCGACTTGAACTCGACCTGGGTGCTTTCGCCGCCGCCGATGAGATTTTTCAACGCGGCTTCGTCGTCCGGAGTCCGCCGTTTGCGTCTGGCGAATCGCTGCCACTTGTTGCGGTAGTCGAAGGCCAGGACGACCACTGCGACCATGGCCAGGCCCAGCAGGCCCGCGAACAGGAAGGTCACCTTGCCGGTCACCCTTTCCAGGCGGCGACTCAGGTCGCCCGCCGGGGCGATCAGGCCCAGTTCACCCGGATCGGTGCCGTCCTCGGCCGGATAGAAAATGCACCACCAGGATTGCCCCGCATGCCGGAACTGGAACGGGGTCTGGTATGGCTTGTCGAGCCCGCCCCATTCCATGAGGGCCGCGCCGATGACAGCGTGTTCAGGAAGTCCGGACACGAGCAGTTCTCCGCTCTCGGCGATATCGAGTTGCCGACCGCCCTGGGGTGAAAGCCAGACCACATGACCCTCATCGTAACGCCGAACCAGGATACCGTTCTCGGTGATGGGGGCCGACGCAGCGAAACGATCCAGGTCGTTTTTCAACAGGCCCAGGGCCACGACCGTCCCGCCAGTGGAACGGGCGGCGACCAGACCGTTGCGGCCGTCCCCGGGCAGCGGCCGGTATTCCGACCAGTGGATGGGATCGCTTTCGGCAATTGAGCGGGCCCTGGTGTACCAACCCTGATCCCGGCAGCCCTGGCCGGTCGAGTCGATCTTGCCGGCGACCCAGCCATCGAGGGTCCTGACCTGGCTGAACACCGGGCCGGATTCGGGTATGACGTAGATCGTCGTCACCTGAACGGTCGGGTCCACCAGGGGGATCAGCAGCGATTTCAATCGGCGGGGGTCCCCCGGATCCAGCAGACCCTCGGCCTGCCACTTCTGCATGGTGGTCAGGTGATTTGCGAAGGGAGTGAGGAAAACGCGGAACTGGATGCGTGTGGTCTCGAGTTTCTGTTGCAGGATCTTGGCGTAGACCGACCGCTGCACCTGGAATTCCCGGATGGTGACCCAACCGGTAGCCGCCACGCCCAGGATGATCAGCATCGTGACCGCCGTGATCAGGGGGCGGGAGTTGCGGCGGCGGCGCGGCTTGGCAGAGGAGGGGGATTTCCTGGGTGACAAATCAGCGGTTCCTTTGTCCTGGGTCCGGATTCATGAGGGCAACGGGCACGATACTATCTTTTGAGTCGGCTTGGCACAAAAACGTTTCCCGGGGAAGGTCGGAGCATCCACCGGGGGCCTTGGGGTCCGAAGAATGAGGGGTGGAGTTCCGGCCACGACGGCTTCGACTTCCACCCCTCGATTGATCAGGTCATATCCCCGTTCAGGACCCCTCGACCTCCTGGGCTTCCAGCGTCCGGGGCTCCGCATCCTTGACGTAGCGATCCAGCCAGGTCGTGGTCTCCCACAACAGATGCATGATCGATTCACGCGCCCGGTAGCCGTGGCTTTCGTGGGGCAGCATCACCAGCCGCACCGTCGCGCCGTGGCCCTTCAGGGCGCCGTACATGCGCTCGCTCTGCATGGGGAAGGTACCGGAGTTGTTGTCAGCCTCGCCATGCACCAGCAGGATCGGTTCGTTGATCTTGTCCGCGTGCATGAAAGGTGACATCTGGAAGTAGATCTGCGGGGCCTCCCACAAGGTTCGCTCTTCGGCCTGGAAACCGAAGGGCGTCAGGGTGCGGTTGTAGGCGCCGCTGCGGGGCAGGCCCAGGCGGAAAAGATCGCTGTGGGCCAGAAGATTCGCGGTCATGAAGGCGCCATAGCTGTGACCGCCGATGGCGATCCGGTCGCGGTCGACCACACCCCGGTCGACCACCACGTCGATCGCCGCCTGGGCGCTGCTGACCAGCTGCTCGATGAAGGTGTCGTTGGGTTCGACGTCGCCTTCGCCGACTATGGGCATGGTGGGGTCGTCGAACACGGCGTAACCCTGGGTCAGGTACAGCATGGGCGACCCCCACCAGACCCGCGTGAAGCGGTAGGGGGAGTCGGTTACCTGGCCGGCGTCCTTCTTGCTCTTGAACTCGGTGGGATAGGCCCACATCAGCATGGGCAGGGGGCCGTCCCGGTCCTTGTCGTAACCGGCGGGCAAATACAGGGTGCCGGTGAGTGTGACCCCGTCGGCGCGTTCGTAGGTGATCATCTCCTTGCTGATGCCGGCGAGCTGGGGGTTGGGATCGGGGAAGAAGGTTTTCTGTTCCAGTTGACCTTCCTTCAGATCGCGCAGCCAGTAGTTGGGCGGTTCGGTCTGGGATTCACGCCGGGTCAGCATCTTTCGCTTCTTGACGTCCACCAGTTCGACGGGACGCTCGAAGTAAGGGGCCTCGCTGCGGAACAGCCGGGTTGTCTCGCCGGTCTTCAGGCTGTAGGAGTCGAGGAATGGACGGTCGCCTTCCTCGGAAGCGCCGTCACCGATCAGGAAGATGGTGTCGCCACCGTCGGCGGTCAGGATCACGTCCCGGCCGAATTTGCCGTGGTGCATGATCGGTTGGCCGGGATCCGCGTAGCGGTCCTGGAACGACCGGTCCTGGATCTTGGCGGGGGCGAAGCCGCGGTCGTCCGGCTTGACGCGCCAGACCTTCAGGTTGCGGGTCTTCCACCACCAGCTGGTCACGAAGGCCAGATCGCCGTCGCCCCAGGTGACGCCACCGTAGCGCTGGGCCAGGGTCATCAGGGCTTCGGGTTCGCCGTCGAAAGGCGCTTTCAGGGTGAAGATGCGATCGCGTTCGTCGGCTTCGATGCCTCCGTCGCCGCCGTCCAGGGCCTCGACCCAGCACAACTCGGACGCCGCGTCGGCTCGCCAGGTGAACAAACGCCGGCCGGTGGCCACCGACCCGAAGCTGATCGGCACCTGATCCTGCAGGGGCAGATCGGCCACCAGGTAGACAAGTTCGCCTTTCAGGTTCCAGATCTCGACCTTCTTGGGGAAATCATCCTCCTGCAGGGAGTAGGAGTAGGGATGCTGCACCATCTGGACCATGAGGAATTTGCCGTCCGGCGAGGGGCTCACCGAACGGAAGACCGCCGGGGAGCCCAGGTTTTCGACCTTCCCCTTGAAGTCGAGCCGCACAAGCTGGCTGGTGGTGTAGTACTCGTAGAGCGATTCGTCGTAGGGATTCTGGAGAAGATCCTGCAGGGTCCGGGCGGGGGCCTTTTTGCCCAGGTTCTCCTGGACCACGGGTCCCGAGGGGGTTAACGGCTCGGCTGGCGCGTCGCCTCGTCCGGCAGGTACTGTCCGCGCCACGAAACTCTTGCTGTCGGCAAGCCAGCTGTAGGGCCGGCCGTAGACCGCGTTGAGGGCCATGTCCTCGGGCGAGACGCGAACGGCTTCGCCATTTTTCAGTTCGGCGTACCACAGGCTCAGTTTGTCTTCGGAGTTCACCACGAAGCCGACGCGTTTGGCGTCGGGCGACCAGCTGACGCTGGTGATGCGGGCTTCGGCGGGAAGTCCGGTGACCTGGGTCTCTTCTCCATCTTTCAGGCGTTGGAAGGTCAGACCGTTCAGGTTGCGTCCTCGGCTGGGACCGTTGCTTCGCGGGTTGATGCGCAGACCCGCCAACCGCAGTTCGGGCTGGGCCACCTCGGAAATCGGAGGGTAGCCGGGACGTTGGAGCAGCAGCAGCCACTCGTTGTCAGGGCTGAGGTAGACACCCGGGGTGGGCGGGGCGTCGATGATGTCGGCCAGCACCTGGGCCGGCATCTGGTATTCGAGGGCGTCGCCTTCGGCCAGGACCGGACCGGTCAGGATCAAGACGAGCAACACAATGGCAACGGAAAAACGGCGCATCGGAAAAACTCCTCGGTTCAGAAAGGTGATCAGCGAAACGTCAGCATAAACTGATCGGCGGGCAATAGGTACCTACGATTCCGACCGGGAATTCGTTTCAGGGTCATGCCAATAATTATGGAAACGGGGTGAGGAGTTCCGGGGCATTGGGGGAACCCGGGTCATTGGGGAACCAGCCAGAATTTCGGATGATAAGGTAAAAAAGACTATTTCTAGGGAAATAGTGGGAATTTTATTAGGCAAAAAAAATATCATAAAGTTAACAATTATGTCCTTTTTGTTACAAAAAGCTGTTTTGTTTTGAAAAAATAATACGGTGCGGTTTTCCGTTCCTGTACAATTAGAACGAGTGGGAGATCACCGATGCTGAGTTTCTAGCTTCAGCCCGCTATCGCCCGCCGGATTGAGCTTCGCACATAGACATAATCATGGGTTTTGGATTCGGGAGGGTCGCAATGATGCGCACGAGAATGCTTGTTCTGGTCCTGACGGTTTTGTTTGTCACTTCCGGAGTGGTCCACGGGGCCACTATTCCATTGACGGGAGGCGACCCCAGGCTGGAAACCACCGGCGACGGTGTCGCGGGAGTCGAGTTCCAGGTCGAGGTGGGGTTGTTGCAGACCCTCGACGTTGACACCAAGGGGGGAAGCTTCACGCGCATCTTCATTCCCGGTTTCCATACTTCGCGGATTGAAGGGGAGCCCGAGCTGCCCATGATGAACCGCCTGGTATCCATCCCGGTCGGGGCCACTCCCCGGATCGAGGTGGCCAACGTACGCACACGCATGATCGACCTCGCCGACTACGGGATCACCGACCTGATCATGCCGGCCCAGCCGAGTCTGTCCAAGAGTGCGGATCCGGCGACGGTTCCCTTCGTGTATGAAACAGGATCCTACAACCAGCTCGAGGTTCGGCGGGAGCTGGTTCAGCTGGTGAACCAGGGAAGCCTGCGCTCCATGAACATCAGCCGCCTGGAAATCTCACCGGTGGCCTACTTCCCGACCACCGGCCAGCTGGAAGTCGTCGAGAGCATGGACGTGTCCATCTCCTTCGATAATGCCGACCACCGGGCCAACAGCGAGCTGATCGCCCGGACCTACAGTCCTTTCTTCGAACACCTTTACGACGGCATCGCCGGTACGTTGGGCTTCCACGACGACTATCCCGACAGGGTTGGCGACGTGGTGACCATGGTCATCGTGACCCCGCCCATGTTCGCGGGACAGCTGGCTGATTTTGTGGACTGGAAGACCGAACGCGGTTTCCACACCATCCTGGCCGTGACCGGGACCCCGGAAGTCGGGACCACCACTGGCGACATCCAGGCCTATCTGCACGGGCTGTACAACAACGCCACACCCGAACTGCCGGCGCCGAGTTTCGTGCTCTTCGTGGGCGACGTGGCCCAGATGCCAACCTTCTTCAACGGTGGCGACGCCACCGACCGGCCCTACTGCGCGGTCGACGGCGACCTGGTGCCGGACATGTATTACGGGCGTTTCAGCGCCACGAACCCCAGTGAGTTGCAGGCTCAGCTGGACAAGACAATGACCTACGATCAGTTCACCATGGCTGATCCGAGCTATCTGGATAATGTCACCCTGATTGCCGGTGTGGACAGCGGCTGGGCGCCGACCCACGGCAACGGCCAGATCAACTACGGGACCGAACACTACTTCAACCTGTCCCACGGCATCACCAGCAACACCTACCTCTACCCGGCCAGTGCCGGCCCGGTGGAGGCCGAGATCATCCAGACGGTGAACGACGGAGTGGCCCTGATCAACTACACGGCCCACGGCAACCAGACCAGCTGGCATGATCCGTCCATGAGCCAGAGCGACGTCAACGGCATGACCAACGACGGCAAATACACCCTGGCCATCGGCAACTGTTGCCTGACCTCGACCTACGACTACGGCGAGTGCTTCGGGGAGACCTGGCTGCGGGCACCCAACAAGGGAGCCATTGGCTACATCGGCGGCTCCAACTCGACCTACTGGGACGAGGACTACTGGTGGGGCGTAGGTTTCCATCCCGCCGCCGAGATCAATGGAACCGCCTATCCGTACGAAGATACCGGCCTTGGGACCTACGACGGCATCTTCCACGAACATGGCGAGGCCATGACCCAGTGGTACGTGACCAACGACGCCTACATCTTCTCCGGCAACCTGGCCGTGATGGAATCCGGCTCGACCCGCACCGAATACTACTGGAACATCTACAACCTGCTCGGCGATCCGAGCCTGTCGACATATATCGCCCCGGTGTCCAACACCGTCGGGCATCTCGAAACGGTTTTCATCGGCACGCCGAGTATGACCGTGACCGCGGACGTCGGCAGTTACGTGGGCCTGACCCAGGACGGTGTCCTGATGGGCGCCGGTACCGTGGATGAGAGTGGAAGTGTGGACCTGACCTATCTGGACATGCTGACTCCCGGCGTGCCCATGAAGATGGTCGTCACCGCCCAGAACCGGGTGCCCTACATGACGGATATCAACGTCATCGTGCCGGCGACCGTCACGATCAATCCCATGGTCATCGACGTGAACGTGCCGACGGATGTCACCGTCACGGTTATGGACGCTGGCGGCACGATTCCCCAGCCCGGCATCGAGATCTGGGCCGAGGGCCTGAACTACGTCACCACCCCGGTGGTGACCGACGCCGGCGGTGTCGCGGTGATCAACGTCACTGCGGCCTACGGGCCGACGCTGGACATCGTGGGTCAGGATCCCGGTGAGGCATACCGGCTGTTCACCGAACAGGTAACGGTCAATGCGGCGGTACTGACCGCGCCTGATCTGACCGTCAGTACGGATATCGGTCTGAGCGACGCTTTTGCCCTGAACCTGCCGGGCACCATGACCGCCACGGTGGCTGAAGCGGGCCATAACCTGATCGCCCTGCTGCCCGACGGCACGCAGGTCGAGACCGGCGACTACAACCTGGTCGTGACACCGACCCAGCTGGGCGAGGTCACCGGGATCATCGCCGTCAGCGGGTACAACCTGTACCAGGAGACCTTCACGGTCATCGAGGCCTACGGCAGCGTGGCCGGCGTGGTCACCAGCGGCGGCAGCCCCATGGCGGGTGTGATCGTCAACTGCCTGGATGAATTCGGCGGTACGGTGTTCAGCGACATCACCGACGCCGGCGGCAACTACGCCTCGCCTGAAGACATCCTGGTCGACGACTACACCCTTGTTGTTGACCACTTCGGCTACCTGCACTTCGAGCAGGCGGTGTTCGTTAACTACGGCGCCAACACGTTCGATATCGACCTGGTCGCCGCACCGAGCGGCATCCTGACGGGTACCGTACTCGACGCCGATACGTTCGAGCCCCTGCAGGGAACGGTCAAGGTGTACCGCACAGACACGGGCGATCTCTATACCGAGACCACCTGTGACGTGGACGGGAACTACACGACCTCGGCGCTGCCCTATTTCGACTACGAAATCAAGGTGCGCGCCTGGCACCATGTGCCGGTGACCATCACCATGACCATCAACCAGCCGGAGACCGTGAAGAACTTCCTGCTCACGGCCACCAACGGCGATCTGCTGCTGATCGATGATGGTGGTGCCACCGCCGCCAAACCCGTCAAGATGGGCGGAAAAAACGGCGACGTCTTCATGGCAGACGGTTATGTCTCCACCAATACGAAGAGTGCTGCCCAGATGGCGATCGACCTCGAGGAAATGGGTTATTTCGTGAGCGTGGAAGGTGCGGGCACGGTTGATCCGGCCACTTTCTGGGACTACGACCTGGTCATCCTGTCCTGTGGGGATAATGTCAACACCCTGGAAAACGCTTCACTGAAGACGGGGTTGACCAGTTTCGCCCAGGCCGGCGGGCACGTGCTGCTCGAAGGCGGCGAGCTGGGTTATGATCAATACAACGACGACGGTTTCGCCACCCATGTCATGCACTCGAACGACTGGAACCACGACAACTCCGGAAACATCGGGGTCAACGACGTGGATGCCTATATCCTGAACAACCCCAACCACGCCTGTGTGCCCCTGGATCTGACCTACTCGGGTTACGGGGACAGCGATGCCATGGTGCCTCTGCCGGATGCGGAAATGCCCATGAACTGGACAGACTATCCCGAGGATGCCAGCCTGATCACCTACGATCCGAACCCGGCTCCCGAGGGTGGGCAGATCGTCTTCTTCACGTTCAATTACCTGGCTGTGGACCAGGGCCGCTATTCCCTCCTGGAGAATGCCGTCCTGTGGCTGTTGACGCCTGAATTCGGCACCAGCTCGGTCAGCGGCCAGGCTGTTCTCATGGACGAGACGGACTTTTCCGGCATCACCATCTCCGCGATTCCCAACGGCGGGTCGGTGGTGACGGGTCCGGACGGGACCTATAGCCTCGACGGCCTTTTCGCGGGCACCTATCAGATTCGCGCCGAAAAGGAAAACTGGGCCACCCAGGTTCTCGACGTGACGCTCGCCGAGGGCGAGAACCTGGCGGATGTGAACTTCGTGCTCACGCCGACCAGCGAGCTGGACGTCTGCAGTGAGCCGGGATTGCCCATCAACGACTATGATACCGTCAGTGACGTGATCAGCGTCGCGGTGGCGGGCACTATTTCGGAGGTCGAGGTCTACGTCAATGTCACCCACACCTTCCAGGGCGACCTCATCCTGACCCTTACTTCACCCGAAGGCATCGAAGTGGTTCTTCACAACCGTTCCGGCGGCAGCACCGACAACATCATTGGCTGGTACCCCACCGATCTGGCTCCTGCCGGTGACCTGGATGCCTTTACCGGCGAGGAGATGTTCGGGGACTGGACCCTGTCCGTCAGCGACGAGGCCGGCGGGGACCAGGGCACGTTCAACGAGTGGTGCCTGCACTTCATCTACGAAGAGGGACCGGTATCCGCGGTCGTGGCACCGTTCATGGTCGAAGCGATGTCCGACGGCGGCATGGAATTGACCTGGCAGGTTGATCCGGTGGGTCTGGATGGGTACAATGTATA
>DAOWLV010000193.1 GCA_030643455.1 Candidatus Krumholzibacteriia bacterium
TGGTCAGCAGGATCTTGCCGCCGATGGCCGCGTGCGCCTCGGCGATCTTGCGTTCTTCGGCGTTCAGCTTGCCGGGTTTGTAGAGGATTTCATCCGGCACCTTGGCTTTACCGATGTCGTGCAGAAGACCGGCGCTGGCCAGTTCGGACAGCAGGTGTTCCGGCCAGCCCATTTCCCGGCCCACGGTCAGCGCCAGGGTCGACACCCGCACCGAGTGCCCGATGGTATAACTGTCGTCGTCCGGATACCGCATCAGGTTCATGACGTCCATGGTCTGCCGGTCGGACACCTCGAAAAGTTCTTCGCCCACACCCATGGCCATGTGGACATCCACGTCCATCTGTTTGTTGATGTGGATGTTGTTGGTCTGCACGGTGTCGTACATGGATTGGAAAATCGGCAGCAGGGGCTCGAGTTCCTGCGCGATCGACTTGCCCATGCCGCCGCTGCCGTCATCATCCTCTTCGCTGAAGTCGAACTGGATCAGGCCGGGATCAAACGGCGCCAGTTTGACGCCGTCGGCGTCGGTCTCTTCATCCTCGCGGAAGTAGGGAGAAACCTCGATGTTGCGGATTCCCTCGGACCGGAAGAGGGCGATCGATTCCTCCACCGATTCCACCCGGTCCCTGAGGTCGGTCGCCACACGCAGGAAGGCCATCACCTCCTTCTCGTCCACGCCCTTGCGAAACAGGAAGCCGCCACACTTGAGGCGTTCGGCGAAGTCGATCAGGTTACGTCCGGCGATGGATGGCCCGATGAGGTATCGCCCGTCGCGAATGAACTTGCCGTTCAGGATGCCGAAGAAAAAACCGGTCTCCCCGCGGTCGGCCAGCAACTCCTGCATTCGTTCGGTGAAATCACGGCCGAGGCTCTGCACCTTGGGGTGGGAATCGAAATACATCTTGCGCTGATTGATCCCGGTGGACAGCAGGATGATCAGGTCACTGAATCTCATCGACACTGGATTCCCTCTCGTCTATCGCGCTGTCCCGGCCCCGGTCGGCGAGGGTTTCCCGCGCGGCCTGTCTGCACTCCGCGGGCCACACGGGCAACACCAGGTATTTCTTTTCATTGATGATCCTGTTCAGAAGCGTCTTGGACCGCTTCGGATCCAGTTTGCCCAGCCAGGTAATGGCCTCGCGGACCCAGGGGTCGTCCCGCATGAAGGGCTTGAGGTTTGCCACGGTGGTCTTGAGCAGCCGGCAGCCCAGTTCCTGCAGCTTGGGAGTGACCTTCTCGGAGACCCCCTGTTCCAGAATGGCCTGGTAGATCAATCTGTTGTTTTTCCGGTACCCGCCCATGATGGAAACCAGAAGATTGGCCAGCCGGTTGGCCCGTTGGTGGCTCAAGCGCTCGTGCAGCTTCTCGCCGTGCTCGGTTGCCATCGTCGAACCCAGCAACACGATGTGCAACGGATACAGCAGCGGAGCCGGGGTGTGGAACAGGTCGGACACCATCGTCTTGTTCTTCAGGGCCCCCAGTTCCTCGAGCCATTCCAGCAATTTCTCGCCACTCCCGACTTCGACCCTGGACAACGACTCGAACAGGGCCAGCTTCTGGGTGGGATCGTCCCACCGGATGCCCATCAGCATCTCGTTGACCAGATGTGGCCAGGCCAAGTGTTTGTGACTGGTCTTTTCCAGGGATTTCCACACCCGGAGCCATATTGGGCCCAGATGCTGGGGATGGAGTTTCCGCAGAGGCGAGAAGAACATGGGCAGGACCAGGTCGGCGTTTTCGCGCGAACCGGTCTCCAGGATCATGGTCAGGGTGTGAACCGAGACCCTCAGGTCGTCCTCGGGAAGCTCGGTTACGGACAGGATCCGGAAAATCGTGGAGCTGATACCCTGGGCCACGCTGTCGCTCGGCGCACTGCAAAGGACCTGGGCGCAGATGCCGAGACAGTCGGCGGTGGAAGGACCGAACAGGTCGTCCGGGGGATCCGCCTCCTCGTTCAACTCGTCGATGAGACCGTCCATCTCTTCCGGGGTCATGGTGTACTTGACCGTGCGTTTTTTGGGATCCTTCGGCTTGGGCCGGTTGGACAGCAGGGGCTTGGGCTTGTCGCCCTTGACGCCGATTTCCTTGCGCAGGTGCGAAAAAACCAGCTCGACCAGCTCGGGATCGCCGGTCATCTCCAGGGCGGACTGGGCGTGTCCGATCAGATGCTCCATGACCATGGGATCGGAGTTGGTTTCCTTCAGGGCCTCCATGATCACCTTGATGGCGTGGATCGAGGAATCCGACACCCAGCTGGCCAGGACCTTGTTCCGGGCCGCGTCGTTTTCCAGGTTCAAAAGCTGGGTCGGATCGCCGCTCAACATGATCCCGCTGATGATGCCCAGGAACTCTCGCTCCAGTTTCTGACCCTCGGGGGTTGGGACCAGGTTGGCTTCGGGGATGACGTAGTGGTCGGCCGAAGCGGCCTTCGGTCGGGTTCCCTCTGGCCCGGTGGTGAGGTCCTTGGTCCGCACATAAAGGTTCTGGCTGGTGGTCCTGATCGTGTCGGGCAGGCCCTCGATCTCGATCTCGTCGTAGTCTTTGGCCCCCACATTGGTGACCCGGTGTTGTCTCAGGCTGGTCACCGCTTCATGCAGGTCGTCGGTCGTGGCGAGAGCATCGAATTCGAGCAGCCCGACATTCAATTCGTTCAACAGCTCAAATACGCGGCTGGTTTCCCGCTGGTCTCCCTCGATGAACACATCGTGAACGTACATGCCCTCCGTGGTGCACTCGATTTTCAGGGTGGGCTTGCCGAACAGGTTGTTCCTGATCTCGGTGTGGGCAGTGCGAGTGACTTCCTGGTAACGCGCGTGTTCGGGGGTATAATACGAACCGACGGACAGCAGGCGGTCCAGGGCCACAAAAAGTTTCGCGTGCTCCTCGCTGAGCGGCGGGCTCTCTTCAACGGCTTGGCCCACCGGTTTGGTAGGAATATTTTTTGGATAAGCGGAATTCGGCACCAGGTAATCCTCCCAATCCTGGTCAAACCAGTCTCTACCTATAGAAAATCGACCGGAACAGGGATTTTTGAAGAGAAAATACTGATTTATCGGCGGGAATTGAGAATTTTTCGTACCCGCATGAGCAAGGTGTTGCGGTGGAAGGGTTTTCCGATGAAATCGAGGCCCTTGTCCAGCACCCCGTGGCGGGCGATGGCGTGGGCGGTGTAACCGGAAACAAAGAGGGTCTTCAGGCCCGGATAAGATGCGGTGAGTTCCTCGGATAGGGTTTTTCCATCCATCAAGGGCATGATGACGTCGGTGACCAGCAGATCGATCGGAGTATCGATTTCGGCCGCCTGACTCAGGGCCTGGGCCCCGTTTTCGGCCTCGATGACCGTGTACCCGGCTTCCCGGAGCTGAAGTACGGTCAGCCGCCGCACGCCGTCTTCGTCCTCGCAGACCAGGATGGTTTCGCTGCCTCCGGCGACCAGCTCGGCTGTTGGGTCATCCCGGCGGGATTCCTCCGATTCGGTCAACGGCCAGTAGACCTTGACGGTGGTGCCTTTGCCGACCTCGCTGTAGACCCGTACATGGCCACCGAACCTCTGGACGATGCCGTAGACCGTGGCCAGGCCCAACCCCGTACCCTTGTCCTTGGTTTTGGTGGTGAAGAAAGGTTCAAAAAGCCGTTCCATGTTCTCCTTCGGAATGCCTTCCCCATTGTCGCTGACCGCGAGCATGACGTGAGGCCCCGGCTGCGAGCCGGGATGGTTCTGCGCGTACTGTTCGTCGAGATCCACGAGGTGGGTCTCGAGATCGAGCAGCCCACCGTCGGGCATGGCGTCACGTGCGTTGACCGCCCGGGTCATGATCACCTGCTCGACCTGGCTGGCGTCGGCCAGGATGTGGCCGGGTTTTTCCGAACAGATCACCTTCAACTCGATGTTCTCGGTGATGACCCGCGGCAGCATCTTCTCCATGTCGCGCAGGACACGATTGAGGTCGACCACCTGGGGACTGGACACGTCACGCCGGCTGAACATGAGCAGTTGCCGGATAAGGTCCGCAGCGCGCCGCCCACTCTTTTCGATCTGCTGAAGACCATCGCGGATGAACTTCTGCTGTGGCTCGGGATCATCCATGGCGTCGAGGGCCAGCTCGGCGTTGCCCAGGATTGCCGTCAGGATGTTGTTGAAGTCATGGGAAATGCCGCCGGCCAGCTGACCCACGGCCCGCATCTTTTCCCCGTGGCGGAACTGGTGCTCCAGGAAACGCTCCCGGGTGATGTCCTGCCCGATGGCCTGGAAGGCGATGGTTCTGCGGTCCCACCCGAACAGGGCCCGGATGGTCCAGCGGTGCCAGACCTGCGGGTCATCGTCGAGCATGACGGGAAAATCGGTGGTTTCGGTGGGACGGTCCACCATCAGGCTGGACAGCAGATCATCGACATCCGCCCGGTGTTTCTCGTTCACGAAACCCAGGAAATCCACGCCCGCAAGGTCATCCGGGTCGAGAAAGAAGCAGTTCGCGCAGGCCTTGTTGGCATAGGTCAGGTCGCCGTCGGGGGAGAAGCGGCAGATCATCAGGGGCATGTCCTCCACCGAGGCCTGGTAACGATCTTCGCTCTCGCGCAGGGCTTCGGCGCCCCTGGCCAGATCGCTGCGGGCGGTCATGAGCTTCCGCTCCAGATCCCCCAGCTTGAAAATGGCGAGCACCGGAAGCGATTCGAAGCGCCAACCATAGCGGCGAATTTCCCAGATCAGGTACAAGGTCAGCGGTGGGGTGACGGCCATCGCCATGACGCTCCGTGAAACCAGGGTTCCCTGAAGGATGGACCAGTAATCGGGCGAGCTGCCGAAAGCCATACTGATGAAGATGAGCGAGTCGATCCACATGATGCTCAGCAGGGAAAGAAACACCGACAGGCCCAGGGGAATCCTGTCGCGATATCGGTTCAGGAAACCCCAGACCACGGTCAGGGCCAGCAGGTCGACAAGGATGGCGAGGATGGAAGCGGTGTAGTTTATCCAGAGGATCGGGGGAAACGGACAGGATGAAAGGGGGTTGACCTGGAGAAACAAGCTTCGGAAAAGCAAGGCGGACAACGGAAAGAGAACCGTGCCGCCCACCACCACGGCGATGGCGGTGCGGCCGGCGCTCGGACCGTCGAATACATAGCAGAGAAACACACCCACCAGCACACAGGTGTACAGGACCGTTGAGACCACCAGGAAATCCATGCCTCCGATGCGGACGGCCATGGTCTGGGGCATGATCCAGGCTGTGGCAATGATCATTCCGAGGATGGCATAGACGAAGGCCAGGCTGTACCGTCGGCGCAGGGCGTGAAAACCGATCACCGCCGTGACCAGCAGCAAACTGTTGAGCAAAAACAGCTGAACCGACGATAAGTCCATCATTCCAATCCCCGAGCAAGACAGCTTCAATTCAATATGAGGGTAAGCATACACGAAAGGGAGCCCGAGTGCCAAGTTTGAGGCAGATGCTACGCGGGTCGCGGCCCCAGGCCACAGGTTGTATATTGGCCTAATCTCAAGCAAGGAAAGGGATGTGAGAAAATTTTCAAACAAACCGGATACCGTTTACAGGTATCACGATGAGACCAAACACCATTTTCAAAAGTATGCGCGGTCACTCGGTTATCTGGATTGGGCCAGCCAACCCGATCCCTTCCGGCGGTTCGACGGAGCCGAAATCATTCCACTGAAGTTGCCCGGTCTGGATGACCAACCCACCTGGGACGGATTGTTCACGGCCGTCCGGAAACCGACACCGGTAAACCACGAGTCCATCAGCCGGTTCTTCTACTTCAGCCTGGCCTTGTCGGCCTGGAAACAGGTGGTTTCGCCCGAAGGCGCGGTGGACTCGCGCTGGGCGCTGCGGGTCAATCCTTCCAGCGGAAATCTGCATCCCACCGAGGGATACCTGGTCAATACCGATGGTGTGTTCCACTACGCACCGGATGAACACGTTCTGGAAAAAAGAGCGGAAATCGAACCCCCCGAATGGGATAAATTCGTCAAAAACCTGCCCCCGGGGAGCTTCTTGGCCGGTTTGACCAGTATCCACTGGCGGGAAGCCTGGAAGTATGGTGAGCGCGCCTTTCGTTACTGCCAGCTCGACGTGGGGCACGCTATCGCCGCCATCAGCCTGGCCGCCGCCGGATTGGGCTGGCAGGCGACGCTGCTGGACGGCATCGGGACGGAGCAACTGGCCCAGTTGCTGGGAATCGTGGACGCCCAGGGAGCTGAGGCAGAGCACCCCGACTGCCTTCTGGCCGTGCACCCCCAGGGGCAGGCGTGTAGCAGCCTGTCCCTTCCTGAGCAGGCCATGGCGACCTTTGCGGATCTGCCCTGGCAGGGAAAACCGAACCTGCTGAGCCCCGGCAACATGGATTGGTCGATCATAAACGACGTAGCAGCCGCCACGGAAAAGCCGCCGACCGAGGGAGTGTATGGCAAGACTGTCAAAGTTGTGCAAACCTGCGGTTCGCCTGAGACACCGGGAGTCACGGATTCCCCCACCCTCTCATTGCGGCAGATCATCCGCCAGCGCCGTAGCGCAGCCGTTATGGACCCGCGCGGGAGCATCGGTCGCGACGCGTTCTACA
>DAOWLV010000419.1 GCA_030643455.1 Candidatus Krumholzibacteriia bacterium
CCTGTGGGCGGGGCCATCCTGGATGATACGAGACTGGTCGATCTGGATCAGCATCTGGGCCAGGCAGAGCTTGCGCCTGGCTTCGTAACGCAGGCGTTCGCCTTCGCCATGGATGGCGATCCCCATCAGGTCTCGCACGTCGTTGCAGTCGGTAACCAGGGGCAGGGGCAAAACGGTGGTTCGAGTGCCGGTCGGCAGCAGTTCGATGGTCGAGGCCAGGTAGATGTCGGCTTCCTGCAGGTACTCTCCGGCCCGGGCGGCCAGGGCGCCGAGTGTCTGGTCACTGGCCTGGTCGTCGTCGTGGGGATGGAAGATCCGGGCCAGTTCCTGCCTGTAGACCGAGTCGTCCCTGACGATGCGACGGAAATTCAGGCGGGTCAGATACAGCAGGCGTGAGCCCTTTTTGGCAAAATCCGGATCCAAAAGGGGATGGGCGGTGTAATCCACCGCCCATATATCCGTTTCGGAACCATTTCTGATCCTGGCAGCGTCGACCCAGCTTTGATACATCTCACTCTTTTCCGGGCCGGAGACCCGCGACTCAGATCATGTCGAGAACACGGGCCAGGTCAGCCTCCAGATCCTCGTAGCTTTCACAGCCGACCGCGATCCGCACAAGGTCATCGGTGATGCCGGCCTTCAGTTTTTCAGCGGCGGGTATGCCTGCGTGGGTCATGCTGGCCGGGTGTTCGATCAGCGATTCGATGCCGCCCAGACTGACTGCCAGGGTGGGCACCTCGACGTTGTTGATCACGGTCTTGCCGGCCTCCAGGCCGCCTTTGACACCGAAGCTGAAGACCGCGCCGCCCCCTCGCATCTGCTTCTGGACCAGAGCGTACTGGGGATGACTTTCCAGTCCGGGATACCGGATCCAGTCTACCTTTGGGTGTTTCTCCAGGAAAGTGGCCAGCTTCATGGCGTTTTCCTGTGCACGTTCCATGCGCAACCCCAGGCTCTTGATCCCGCGGAGCACCAGCCAAGCCTGATGGGGATCCATGGTTCCCCCAATATTATAGTGGACCTTGGCCAGCCTGGCGAGCATGTCCGGATCCTTGGCCACGACCATCCCGGCCACCACGTCGGTGTGCCCGTTGATGAACTTGGTCATGCTGTGAAGGACGATATCGGCCCCGAGTTCCAGGGGATTCTGCAGGTAAGGCGAGGCAAACGTGTTGTCGACCGCCACCACGGCGCCCTTGGAGTGGGCGATCTCGGCGCAGGCCTCGATGTCGGCCAGTTTGAGGGTGGGGTTGGCGGGAGTTTCGATGTAGACGAGCTTCGTGTTGTCCTGCATGGCCGCTGCCAGATTCTCGGGATCGGAGGTATCCACGAAGGTGCTCTCGACGCCGAAGCGGGGATATTCGTTCTCGAGGATCATCCGGCTGGGACCGTACAGGCTTTCAGTGGCCACCACGTGGGCGCCCTGCGCCAGGATGGTCAGATAGACCATGTTCACGGCCGCCATGCCGCTGGCCGCGCCCAGTCCGCCACAGCCTTTCTCCAGTTCGGCAACGTTGTTTTCAAGGGCCTCGGTGGTAGGGTTGCCCAGCCTCGTGTACTTGTAGCCGGGCTCGCCGCCGAAGCAGGCGGCGCCGTGGTCGGCGTCCCGGAACGCGAAGGTGGAAGTCTGGTAGATGGGGGTGGCGACCGCCCCGGTCTGGGGGTCGACGTGCTGTCCCGCGTGGATGATGCGGGTCATCATGCCCCGTTTGCTTATGTCTTTCATCACAAAACCTTTCCGTTTCGACAGAATCTTGTTCCGCATGAATGCGCATCCTATAATATGGGTGACGATCTCCCCCAATTCCAATGTCCCGACCGCTTTCTTGAGTCTCGGGGCCTCCCGGAGGTTTTTTGAAAATGACGCCGCAATTTTCCACGCTCCATCGCGCTTCATCCCTGTTTTCGGCTGTCTTTGTCCTGCTTGCCGTTTTGGCTGTGATCCCCACGGGAGCCGAAACTGGAAAGTCATGGAACTACATGCCGTCCAATGAGATAGGGGCAGATGATTTTCGGGCCGCCCATCCCGAATGGGATGGCAGGGGAGTGGTCGTGGCCATCCTGGACACCGGTGTCGACGCCTTCGCGCCGGGCATGGTGAAAACTTCCACCGGAATGACCAAATTGATCGATGTCAGGGATTTCAGCACCGAAGGCGACTGGGACACCGTCCTGGCGGAACGGGACGAATCCGGGACCGACGGAGCACCGGTGTTCAGGTCCGAAGACGGTCTTCTGCTTCGTGGCGCCGAGGACTTGCCGGTTCCTCCCGGTGCCGAGGACATCGCCTACCCGGTATACATCGGGGTCATCGCCGAGAAGGATTTCGTCAACAATCCTGACGTCTATGACCTGAACGACGACGGCGACAACACCGACAAGTTCGGCTTCCTGGTCTACGCCGCCGAACGAGCGGCCGTGGAGGAGGCCCTGGGTGTCGGCGCCGGCAATGAAATGATGATGGACCTCAACGACACCGCCAGCGGTACGATCGCCACCCAGCGGCTGTCCGCCCGGGTCTGGGTCGTGGTGGTCGACACCGACGGTAATGGAGACCTGGCGGATGAGAAAATGCTCCGAGACTACCGGATCAACTACGACACGTTTGCCCTGGGCAGTGACAACGCTCCCGATTCCCGCTCCCTGATGGCCTGGGAGGTCAACGTCGCGGCCAACGAGGATCACCTCGGCGGCGCCGAACCTCCCACCGTCGAATTCCATTTCGACGACGGCGCCCACGGTTCGCATTGCGCCGGCATCGCGGCCGGCTTCGAGGTCAGCGGGCAGGAGGGTATGCACGGCGCGGCTCCGGGGGCCTGGATAATTTCCATAAAACTGGGGGACAACAGGTTATCCGGCGGAGCCACACGCACCAGCAGCATGAAAAAGGCCTTCGAATACGCCGCGTCCTTCGAGGAGAAATACGGAATCCCCGTGGTCGTGAACATGAGTTTCGGCATCGATTCCGTCGAAGAAGGCGACGACGCCATGGGCGGTTGGTTGAACGATTTGCTCAGCGAACATCCCACCCTGTACGTGTGCACCAGCGCCGGCAATTCGGGCCCGGGCCTTTCAACGGTCGGATTGCCGGCCACCGCCTGGAGCCTGATC
>DAOWLV010000417.1 GCA_030643455.1 Candidatus Krumholzibacteriia bacterium
GGTATGTTCTTCCGCAGGAAAGGGTTGCAATTGATTTGCGATTCGATTGATCGGGATTCTTGACACCGGATTGAAGTGGACTTATTCTGAAATACGAAAACAGAAATCAATTTCGTAACTTCAGGAACCACTTAAATATCGAGAGGTCCACCATGACGCCCGTAAAACGACCCAAGGAAGTTGACGAGAACTTTGTCAAAGAGAAGGAAGCCGGTTTCGCGGATTTCATCCAGCGCAAGGGACTCAAGACCACACGCCAGCGCAATACCATCATCTCCGTCTTTTTCCGCCTGCGCGGACACATCTCGGTGGAGGAGTTGCTGAACGAGGTCAAGAAGGTCAATCCCAGGATTGGATACGCGACTGTCTACCGGACGCTGCACCTTCTGGTGGAAAGCAATCTGGTCGAGGAGCGCCGCTTCGGTGACGGCCTGGCCCGTTACGAAGGCCATTCGGACGTGGAACACCACGACCACATGATTTGCCTCGAGTGCGGCGAAATCTCCGAGTTCTTCAATCCCCGGCTGGAGGCCCTACAGGAAAAGCTGGCCGAGGAAAACAACTTCGAGATCTTCCGCCATCGTCTGGAGCTCTACGGTGTCTGCAAGGACAAGGAAGCCTGCAACAAGCGCAAGAACAGCAAAGCGGCCGAAGCACGAGGTGCCTGACGCGGCCGGGTCCTGGTTGACCATCGAGGTCGACCGGTCGGCCCTAACCCGGAACATCACGGTCTTTCGCCGCCTGGTGGGACCGTCCACACGACTGATGGCCGTGGTCAAGGCAGATGCCTATGGCCACGGCCTTCTCATTGCTTCGGACGCCTTCCTGGCTGGCGGCGCCGACCTGCTCGGGGTTCATTCGATGGCCGAGGCGGCCCGACTGAGGGCCGGCGGCGTGACCGCACCCATCCTGGTCCTTGGTCCGGTCAACCGGGCCGAGGCCGAAACCGCCGTTCAACTGGAGGTTGAAATCACCGTGGCCTCCCTGCCGGCCTGCCGCGCGGCGGCGGACAGCGGCGGCCCCCTGCAAGTGCATCTCAAGGTGGAAACCGGGGTGAACCGGCAGGGACTGGTCGAGGCGGAAATCAGCGAAGCGGTCGATGTGCTGCGGGCTTCCGGGGCCATCGAGGTGGTCGGTCTTTCCAGCCACTTCGCCGATATCGAGGACACCACTGATCATACCTTTGCCAAGGCCCAGATGGCCCGGTTCGCCGGATACCGGGATAGCCTGGCCGCCAACGGTCTTGACGGACTGGCCCTGCACATGAGTTGCAGCGCTTCGGCCCTGCTGTGGGACCGCAGCCACCGCGACATCGCCAGGGTGGGAATCAGCGCCTACGGTGTGTGGCCCTCGAAGGAGACCCTGGTTTCGGTGCGCCAACGCGGGCGGGAAGAGGTCGCCCTGGAGCCAGCGGTGACCTGGCGAGTGGCGGTTTCCCAGGTGCGCCTGGTCCCGGCGGGAGAAACGGTGGGTTACGGCCGGTCCTGGAAGGCCATGACCGACAGCCGTGTCGCCGTGTTGCCGGTGGGTTTTTCCGACGGGTGGCCCCGCGCTCTCTCAGGTGGCGGACACGTCCTGATCCGCGGCCGGCGGGCTCCCCTGATCGGGCGTGTCTGCATGAACCTGTGCATGGCGGACGTGACCCACATCCCCGAGGCCGAAGCCGGCGACCCGGCGGTGTTGCTGGGAAGCCAGGGTGAGGAAATCATCACGCCCGAGATGCTGGCCGACCTGTTGGGGACGATCCCCTATGAAGTTCTCACCTTGCCGGGTCCCACCTGGACCCGAGTACCCCTTTGAACCGGCCCGACCGGTCTGGAGAATAAATGTTCGAATCCCTGAGCGGCTTTTTCAAAGACAAGATGGCTCCTGCGGAGAGCCAGGCAGACGACCTGAACCATCTGCAGGTGGCCACCTGCGCCCTGTTGCTGGAGGCCGCCCATGCCGACAACGACTTCACCGAGGAAGAGGAAAAGGTCATCGCCGGGATGGTGGGCGCCAGGTTCGGCCTGGATGCCGACCAGACATCGGAACTTCTCCATGTAGCCGACGAGGAACGGCGTCAGAGGGGGGACCTCTATCAGTTCGCCCGTTTGATCAACGAAACTTTCACCCATTCCCGCAAGCTGGCCGTTCTGGAACTGCTCTGGCAGGTCGTCTACAACGATGGGGTTCTCGAGGCCCGCGAGGACGCCCTCATGCACAAGATGGGCACCCTGCTCGGGGTCCGGCATGAGGAGTTGATGGCCCTGAAACTGAGGGTCAAACGCTCGGGGTCGTGACCGGGGGCGTCCTTCAGTGTACGGTCCCACCGAGAGAATGTCCCCTTGCGTACACTTTTGGCCGACGTCCGCCGGGTCGAATTCATGAATTATTTTTTAAAATATTATTTCCCAATGTGTTATAGTGGTCACGGTGGATTGGCATCAGCTCTGCATATAAGGCACTGATCGATTTGATCATTGGTGCAACCAGAATCCACCCGAAGGAAGGGTCATCCATGAAAAGGTACATCAGCTTACTCGCGGTCGGAGCCTTGCTGGCATTGAGCCTGCTGGCCGGATGCAGCGGCGACGAATCCGACCTGACCACCGCATCCCTGACCGGCGCCGACGATTTTTCCCAGTTTGATTTCAGCCAGACCTACGGTGGCCTGACGGACACCGACGAAGAAGTGGCCTTCGGAGACGAAGCCTTGAAGGCCATGCTGCTGGCCGAGGAACAGGACATCGTGGACGACCCCATGGCCATGGATCCGGTGGTGCTCGAAATGGAGGAGCGCAGCCGCCACATGGAACGATACGGTGAGGGGGAGCGCCCGAAGTTCACCTTCCTGCGCCTGCGCTGGGGCATGCTGCGAGGCCCGGACGACACCCTGCGGGTGGAGCCGCCCTGCGATGTGACCGACTGGACCGGTGAACTGCACACGGACCGCGGCATTGTCGTCGTCAAGCGTTTGATCAGGTTCGAACGGCCCATGGACCACGTCATCTTCCCTCGCCTCAACAAAAGGACAGTGGCTTTTGTTTCCCACACCACCTGTCATTTCGACGGCCTGTTGATCCAGATCATCGAACGGCCCGAGGATGCCAATTCGGAATATGCCGAACCGAACATGCTGCACATCAACAC
>DAOWLV010000180.1 GCA_030643455.1 Candidatus Krumholzibacteriia bacterium
GATGCGCCCGTCGGATGTCTGATAGTTTTCCATGATGGCCACAATGATCCGGGGCAAGGCCAGCCCGGACCCGTTGAGCGTGTGGACAAACCCCCTGCTGTCCGGACCCTTGAACCGGATACCTGCCCGACGGGCCTGGAAATCCACGAAATTGCTGCAGGACGAGACTTCGAGCCACTGCTCCACTCCGGCGGACCAAACTTCCAGATCGTAACACTTGGCCGCGGCGAAACTCAAATCTCCCGTCGCCAGGGTCAGCACCCTGTAGGGCAGTTTCAATTTCTGCAGCAATTCCTCCGCGTCGGCTGTCAGCCTTTCCAGCTCGTCCCACGAGGTTTCCGGGGCGACGAACTTGACCATCTCCACCTTGTTGAACTGATGGACCCGCAGCAATCCCCGGGTGTCCTTGCCCGCGGCACCGGCTTCGCGCCGGAAACAAGGGGAATACGCGCAGTACTGGCGGGGCAGGTCGGCGGCGTCCAGGGTCTCCTTCATGTGGACATTGGTCACCGACACCTCGGCCGTCGGGATCAGGAACAGGTCGTCCACCTGGCAGTGGTACATGTCGTCTTCCAGCTTGGGCAGCTGGCCCGTTCCGGTCATGGCCTGCCGCCCGACCAGATAGGGAATATTGAACTCGGTGTAGCCCTGCTCCAGATGGACGTCGAGGAACCAGTTGATCAGGGCGCGTTCCAGGCGGGCTCCCGCTCCCGACAGGATGGTGAATCCGCTGCCGCTCATCCGCGAAGCGCGTTCGGGATGGAAAATCCCCAGTTCGGTGGCAATATCCCAGTGGGGCACAACGGTGAAATCGAAGGTTGGAATCTCGCCCCAGGTGCGCATCAGTTCATTGTTTTCCTCGCCGCCGGCGGGCGCCGACTCGTGGGGAATGTTGGGGATGCGCAGGTAAAGCTGTTCGACCTCCTGCTCCAGAACCTCGGCCTTGGCCTTGAGTTCCTTGACCCTGCCGGAGACTTCCTTCATGGCGGCGATCGCCTCGCCGGCGTCCTTGCCCGCCTTCTTGGCCTCGGAGATGGCACGGTTGGCCTTGTTGGCCTCGGCCTGGAGGATTTCGGTCTCCTGCAGGGCGGCACGACGTTCGGCGTCCTTGGCGTAATAGGCGTCGATGTCCACCGTCTCGTTCTTCAAGGCCACGGCCCGGGTCACCAGTTCCCGGTTTTCACGAAGGAATTTTCGGTCCAGCAAGGGGGTTCCTTTCACTGGCGGAGCATCGGTCGGATTTGTTTCTTGAACCGGAGATGACCCACTGGAATTGGGCACACCCCTACCTCGGAACCGGTTCCTTTTTTCGGAAAAAGGAATTGAAATTGCAATCCGGACCCGCGGCTGGTAGAAGGTTAGTAACAAAACGGTCACCGCTGCAAGGCAAATCACCGTCTGGGCCGTCAATCCGCATGTTTGCGGGATCACCAGGAGTCGATGCCCTGTCATGGATAGAGCCCAACTCATCGCCAAACTCCGGAGTCTGCCCGCGGACCGTCGTATCATCACCGCGCTGGATGTGCCGACCATGGATCAGGCCCTGAGTCTCGCCGAACGTCTTGGTACCGCCGGAGGATTCGTCAAGGTAGGCCTGGAACTGTTTTCCGCCGCCGGACCGGAGGTTGTCCACCACCTCAAGAGTCTGGATCGGGATATCTTCCTGGATCTGAAATACCACGACATCCCCAACACCGTGGGTGCGGCCGCCCGCGCCTCCGCCGCACTGGGGGCATCCATGTGCACCATGCACGCGTCCAACGGACGGGCCGCCATGGAAGCCGCGGCCGCCGCCCTGGCCGAAGCCCGAGTGGACTCCAGGACAGGCCGCCGGCCCGCCCTGCTGGCAGTGACCATCCTGACCAGTCTTTCCGAACAGGAAATGGGCGAAGTCAGTCCCTCCCTCGACACGCTGCAGGACCGAATCCAGCGGCTGGCCCGCCTGGCCTGGGATTGCGGTTGCGACGGCCTGGTCTGCTCGGCCGCGGACCTGCCGGGACTGCGCGCGGTCGTCGGCCCGGAGCCGCTGATCGTCACGCCGGGTATCCGGCCCGCCGGCGCCGAGGCCGGCGATCAGCACCGCGTGGCCACTCCCGGTCAGGCCATGGACGCGGGTGCTGATTTCCTGGTGATCGGCCGGCCCATCACGCAGGCTCCGGATCCGGGCGCCGCCCTGCGGGCCATCGCGGCTGAACTGGCTTGACTTCATGAAACGAAAAGGAAGGTCCTTTCCATGACCGAAGATAAGATCCTCGCCCTGATGGAAGAACTGGGCGCCCTGCACAGCGGACATTTTCTTCTGAGCAGCGGCCTGCACAGCGATCGGTATTTCCAGTGTGCGCGCCTTCTGCAGTTTCCCGACCTGGCGCGTGAAGTGGGCGCCGCCATGGGACAATTCTACACCGACACCCCCCACGACCTGGTGGTCAGCCCCGCCATGGGCGGCATCCTGATCGGCCACGAGGTCGCCCGCGCCCTGGGCCGCCGATTTGTCTTCACCGAACGCAAGGATGGGCAGATGATGATCCGGCGGGGATTTTCCCTGGAAAATGGCGACAAGGTGGTCATCGCAGAGGATGTCGTCACCCGGGGCACCAGCCTGCTGGAGGTCATCGAGGTGGTCGAGAAGGCCGGCGGCCAGGTCGTCGGCCTGACCACCATCATCGACCGTACCGGGGGTGACGTCGAACTTCCCCTGCCCCTCCATGCGTTGGCCAAGGTGCAGGTCCAGACCTGGTCGGCCGAAGACTGCCCTCTGTGCGCCGCAGGACAGGAACTCATCAAACCTGGCAGCCGGGGCAACTGACCGGAGGAGCCATGGTCAAGGATTCCGTTGTCCCGTCAACCGGCGGCCCCGAACGTCCTGCCGCGCTCAGATGGCGCCTCTGCCTTGCCGGTGGAATCCTTGCGGCCCTGCTGTTTCTGGCTGTCTGGATCCCCACACACCCCGCAAGACCGCTCCTGCCCACCGACGACCTGTACACGCACCTGAGCGTGGCCCGCCACCTGGTCCAGGGCGATGGTTTCCTGACCGACGTGACCTACCCCCTTTCCTTCGCCTTTGTTTTTGCCCGTGAATTGCCCCAGCCCTTGATTCATCGCCAGCCCGGGTTCGCCATCCTGCTGACCGCCCCCTACTTCGCGGCCAAAGGGAATCCCCACCGCACAGTGGATCAGGTGCGGCATTTGCAGATCATCCTGCTGGGATTGATGGTCATGGTGGGAACCGCTTTTTTTCTCCGCAGGGATAATTGGGCCGCCGTGGTTGTCTGGCTGGTTCTTCTGTTCGCCAACCCCCTGCTGGTTTTCGCCGTGGATTGGGGCATGGTCGAGTTGGTCTGTTCCCTGCTGCTGCTGGTCATCTGGTTGAGAATGCGGGATGAGGCGCCGGGCAATCCCGACTGGATCGACGGTCTGCTGGCCGGGATGCTGTGCATGTTGCGGCTGGATCTGTTCTGGGTGCCGATCCTGTGGTGGATTCTTCTGGGCAAGAGCCCGCGGCGGAATTCACCCGGCCCGGTGGCGTTGAACCGGCGCCTGGGCCTGGTCGCGTTGGCCTGGTTCCTGGTCATCACCCCCTGGGCCATCCGCAATCTCCAGGTGACCGGCCAACCGGCCTTCAGCCTGCAGACCTATGCCGAACACGTGAAGGACACCCGCACCTGGCCCGGCTACACGGTTTACCAGCAACTCGAACCCCAGCCCTTTTTCGAGACCATGACCAGTGATCCGGTCCCGGTCCTGCGCAAGGTCGGCCGCGGGATGAAGTTTTTCTATCGGGACATGCACCGCCTGGCTCCACTTCTGGTGCTTGCCGGCCTGGCCATCGGTGCCCTGGCCTTCCTGGCTGTTTGGCTGAAAATCCTGCCCGCCAAGGCGGGCCGCCAAAGCAGGGGCTCGATGACTGGCATCCCTCCGACCTCAGAATCAGGCCCAGTGGCCCTGATCGTCCTGACCATCGTGCTGCTGACCATCCAGTATTCCTTTTTCGACCACAGTCTGCGGCACCTGCTGGTCGTGTTACCGATGATGCTGTGGGAATTTTCCGCCTGGATCGGGGACACCGTCCGGCAGGTCGTTCACCGCTCCCGTATAACCGGTGGCGATCGTTACGGCCTCCTGCGGATCCTGGGTTCCGTTATCTTCCTGCCTGCAGCCGCCGCGATGGTGATTGTCCTGTTGTTTCCCTGCCGCCTGCCGGGCTGGGAATTCGCGGCCGGTGAAGCGATCAGCTTCGCCGCCAGGACAGAGCGGCAGATCGAATCCACACGCCGGACACCCCCCGGCGTCCTGTTCGTGGACACTTCGGTCGTGCCCTGGTTCATCGACCGGCCGGTGGTCTGGTCACCCACGGAAAAGTCCACCCGGAAACGGATCTGCGAGTTTCTGGGTCAACCCGAGGCAAAGCCATGACCAGCAACGAGGGCTGGCTTCAGCAGGCTCCCCTTTTGACCGCCGAGAACTGGCGGCACGGCTGGACCACAAGCGAGGGTCCTGATTTCCGTGGCGATCCCACCTCCGGGGACATTGTCGTCGGCGTGACGGAACTCGTCTGGACCACGGGTCTGGAGGTGGGCGCCTGGGCACACCAGGTCCATGGTGGTCGGGTACTGGAAGTGACCGAAAGAGGATTCGCGGGCGAAGCTGACGCCTTGTGGAGCGTAAAACCCGGTCTAGGGGTCGTCGGGCGCAGCGCGGACTGCCCACTGATCCTGGTGGGAGGATTCCGGCCGGATGGGTCCCGGATCTGGGGATTCGCCCATGCCTCCTGGCGATCGACGGTCCAGGGCATCACCGCGGGCCTCATCCTGGCCATGACCGAAGGGGGCGCGGATCCCGCCGGGCTGCGGGCGGTCATCTGCCCCTCGGCCGGTCCCTGCTGCTACGAAGTGAGGGATGATGTTCGCCAGACGGCCCTGAAATCCCTGGGCCCGGGAGCCGCCTGGTTTTTCATGGAAAAAAGCGAAGGCCTCTTCTTCAACCTGTGGGCCGCCAACATCGCACAGATGAAAGCCGCGGGCGTGGCTGAAGAACACATCTTCAACGTGAATCATTGCACGATCTGCGGTGGCGACCGTTATCCCAGCCACCGTCGTGACGGGGACCAGGCGGGACGGTTCGCGGCGGTCATCGGTTTCTGACTTCTATTCGGGCAAATTCCGCAACCCGCTCCTCCTGGGCGGGGGTTTCCACCGACCCCGGACGAAGCTTTCGTATTTCCGCGATGGCATCTTCTGCGGATCGACCCGGGTCACCAGGTAGGCCGCCAGCATGGTTCCGGTTCTTCCCTTGCCGGCAGTACAGTGGATGCCCAGGGCATAACCCTCGAGTCTGGCCCGATCGACTTCCTCCAGAAACCGGTCAATTTGGGCCAGAGTGGGCGGGGTGAAATCCTCCACCGGAAGGTGCAGTCCTTCCATGCCATATTTTTCCAGGACTTTTTCGGAGACGGGTTCTTCGGTCAGGGACACCAGAACCCTGATTCCAGCGGATTGGAGCCAGGTCATATCCTCCTCCAGGTCCCGCTCTCTTCCAGGGCGGGCCATGGCGGCAAGGGTATCCTGTTCGATCCAGGAGAAACCGGGAACGGAATCGACTTCCACGGACTTGGCCTCCGGCGATTCCACCGGATCAACGGTTCCCCCCGGAAGGCCCAACATGGCCACCGCCAGAATCATTCCACATGCGGTCATGGTTTATTAATCCCTTTCGAATGGATCGTCACGATTACCTGACCACCACGAACTTGCCGACAAAATCCTCGAAGCGCGTGTCGTCGGACTGAACGGAGTACAAGTATACACCACTGACAATTTCCTGCCCGTTTCGGCTCATGAGGTTCCAGCTGAAGTGACCGGTGCCATCAAGCCCACTATGGGATATGTATTGAACCAGGTCGCCGCTGACCGTGTAGATCTTGATCGTGTTATTTGCCTCCGGAAGGTTGGTGAACGTGACCCTCACCCCGGTGGGATCTTCACCATTGGGGTTGAGCCCCTGATATTCAGCCAGGGCTTCCTGTGTGGCGGGATTGGGATACACGAAGATGTTCACCCCGGATATTTGGCGGTCTGCAGCAGTTTGCGCCTGGGTGCCCGGCACCGCATGGCTGAACGAAGAACCGGGATCGCCCATCAGACCCAGCCCCACTATGTCGAGGGGATCGGTCGGCAAACGGTCGTTGCTGAACCTTTCCAATTCATGGTCGGTCGATGTCACCGAATAGAAGTAGATGAAACCGTTGTGGATGTCCGAATCCACGTATTCGTAGAACTTCGAGCCGCGTTTTTCGACCACCCCGTTTTCCGGATCGACAGGGCGGGCTGCCACGGCGAAAAAAGTGTCCAGTGCATCGGGATAGGCTTCCCAGGGCACAAGGCCCTGGTAACGGGGAATGACGATACCATCGGAATTCCGGATGACCGGACGGACCCGCATCTCCCCCTTGGGATCGTTGTCCACCACTTCCTGCATGGCCGCGTCAAGCCCCTCGAAGCGGGGATCGGTCAGGGTAACCGGCTCATAGGAAATGGGCCCGAACCCGGTGTTGGCGCCCAGAGGCAGGGTGTCCTCATAGGTGACCCCGTCCACCACCACCTGGGTCAGGTAACTGTTGACCACGTCGAATTCACTGATCATCCGCCAAAGGGAACTCTCCGGTCCGTTGATCACCGAAGATCCGTAGGGCCGGTCCCAGTTGTCCGCCCGCCAGATGCGGTAGGATTCGAAA
>DAOWLV010000349.1 GCA_030643455.1 Candidatus Krumholzibacteriia bacterium
CCGGTGTCGAGCTGGTCACGCCCGAATCCTACCAACGTACTATCGCGGTGAACGGAAAATCCGGGATCCTGGAAGTGACGCCCGTGGCTGGCAAGGACCACCTCTTGCTGAGTGTTTCGCTACCGGGTCTGGACGGGGTGATCGGCCTGGTATCTCGGGTCAGACGGATGTTCGACTGCAGCGCCGATCCCGCCGCCATCGGCGATCACCTTGCGGCCGATCCGTTGCTGGCCCCCTTGGTCGGGCAGCGTCCCGGACTGCGCCTGCCTTCCGCCTGGGATCCCTTCGAGATGACCGTGCGCGCCATTCTGGGCCAGCAGGTTTCCGTCGCCGCGGCGACCACGATCTCCGGCCGTTTGGTGGATCGGCTGGGCACACCTCTTGCCTCGCCCCGGAAAGGGTTGACCCATTTATTTCCCTCCCCAGGGACGGTGGCCAAGGCGGATCTGGGTGGCCTGGGACTCACCACCAGGCGCGCTGAATCCGTGAAGGGGTTTGCTGCTGCTGTTGCTTCGGGCCGCCTGGTCCTGGACGCACCGCTGGGTGTTGAAGAGTTCGCCTCGAGGATCGTTGCGCTGCCCGGCATCGGCCCCTGGACCGCCCAGTATGTGGCGATGCGCGCCCTGGGCGAACCCGACGGATTCCCCACGACGGATCTTGGCCTGAAACATGCCTCTGCCGGTGTCGACCTCCCTGCCCGCTCCGAAAACTGGCGACCCTGGCGCTCCTACGCCGCCCTGCATTTGTGGGCGAGTTTGAATGACTGATTGAATCGAAAAGGAATCATCATGGACACGATCTGGTATGCCGAGCTGAACAGCCCCCTCGGAAAATTAACCCTCGAAAGCGACGGCAAGGCCCTGACCCGTATCCGGCTGCCCGATGAAGAGTGGCGAGCCGATCCCAAGGTCAACCGGGTGCGCAAACCCGACCTGTTCAAGGATGCCGCCGCCCAACTCGGGGCCTATTTCCGGGGTGAGGGGAAAGACTTCGATCTCGAGCTGAATCCCGGGGGAACTCCCTTCCAGAATAAGGTGTGGGATCTGCTGCGGGAAATCCCCAGCGGCCAGACCATCACCTACGGTGAGCTTGCGGTCAGGGCCGGAAATCCCAAGGCGTCACGCGCGGTGGGTGCGGCCAACGGGAAAAATCCCATCCCCATCATCATTCCCTGTCATCGGGTGATCGGCTCCAGCGGAAAATTGACCGGATACGCGGGCGGGCTGGAAGCCAAGAAAAAGCTGCTGGAAATCGAGGGGGGTTGACATGAGGAATACCCCAGGTTATAATAAAGTTATAACCCTGGAGGATGACATGATCAAGCGACTCCGTAAAGTCGGTAACAGCAACGCCTTGATTCTCGATAAACCCATTCTCGAGCTCCTCGGTCTGGAAGAAGGTGGTGAGGTACAACTCACGATTCAGGACGGGAATCTCATTGTGACCCCTGCTCGACCCCAACTCGTCAGTCCCGAGGAAATGAGCAAAAAGCTCGAGTATTTCATCAAGAAACGTAAGGATTTATTGCGACGGTTGGCCAAGTAATGCAGCCAGTCGCGTTTTTATCGGTGGGCGATGTCCTGGTGGTTCATGGCCGAACCATTGAAGAATTTGGTGGGGATCCCGGGCTGCGTGACCGTGGCCTACTTGAATCCGCCGTCGCCATGCCGCATTCGACATTTGATGGCGCTGACCTGCACTCGGGATTGGCGAGTAAGGCCGCTGCGTACTTCTTCCACTTGTGTGCAAATCATGCCTTCGTGGACGGGAACAAGCGGGTTGCCGTCGCAACAGCTGGAGTTTTCCTTCTGATCAACGGGCACGAATTGTCGGCAAGCGACGACGAAATGGAAGAGCTCACACTGGGTGTTGCGGGTGGTCAGCTGTCGAAAGACCAGGTGATCGAGTTTTTTGAAAAATTCATCATGGAATCACGTCCCGCTTGATCTCATGGACGGTCTGATCAAGCCGCTGCAGATATTTCGACCGGTCTTTCTGCGTAAATGGCGGCGGTCCCTTGGTCATTTCCCCCTGGTCCCGAAGCATGGTCAACAGGTGCCGCGAGGCCAGGGCGTCGCTGATGTTGTCCTCGGTGAACGCCCGTCCCTTGTGGCCGATCACCCGCGCCTCATTGTCCAGGCAACGGGCCGCCAGTGGGAAATCGCCCGTGACCACGATGTCATCCTTGGCTGCATGCTCGGCGATCCAGTCGTCGGCTGAATCCAGCTCCTTCTCCACCACCACCAGCTTGAGCCAGCTGGCGCCCGGCACGCGCATCCACGAGTTGGCCACCACGGTCACGTCCAGGCCATAGCGTTCGGCCACCTTGTAGGTTTCCTGTTTCACGGGGCAGGCGTCGCCGTCTATGTAGATGTGCAGCAATTGACGTCCTTTCAGCCCGGGAAAATCCTGATTGATCCCGGCCGCATTGGCCATATTGTGGAGTCACCAGTATAATCGTAATCCGGCACCCACCAACCGGGGAAATATGATGGCCTTGAAAGTAGATGTCTCCGTAGGGGAATTCCTGGACAAGATGACCATCCTCGAGATCAAGTCCGAGCGGATCAAGGATGAGGATAAACTCCTCAATGTGAACCGGGAACTCGAACTTCTGCGCTCAATCTGGGCCGGCTCGTCGTTGAGCTCCGAAAACACCGGCGATCTCGTCCCGGATTTGAAGGCGGTCAACGAGCGTTTGTGGGACATCGAAGACGACATTCGCCGCCAGGAGGCCGCCAGTACGTTCGGCGAGGAGTTCATCCGCCTGGCCCGCTCCGTCTACCAGCAGAATGACGAGCGCGCACGCATCAAATACGAGCTGAATAGACGCCTGGGCAGTGATCTGGTTGAAGAAAAGTACTATCCGGACTACACTCCGCCGTCTGATTAACGATTTTTTTCGGGGGTAATTTTTTGCGACGTCTTCCCACGATTTCATCGGGCTTCATACTGACGGCAACCGTGTTTCTGATGGCGATCACCGGCCCGGGGCCACTGCTCTCACAGGAAACCGAATCGACTCCCGACAGTGTCGAGATCGAGATCGAGCCCACGGACCTGATGCTCGCCCAGCAGTTCCTCGGGACCATTCAGGCGGGCCTTGACAGCCTGTTGAACATCGAATCCCAGATGCGTAAAGCGGAAGACGAAAAACTCCAGCTGCTCCGTGTCCAGGCCGGACGGTACATTGCGGAAATCGACGACACCCAACCCGACCTTTTTAAGCTCCTGCCCCTTCTGGATGATTCCGACCCGGAGACGGCTGAAGTAAAGCAGGGCACCATCGATTTTATTGTAGGCAAGTACTACATCTATGAACGGGCAGCCGAGTTGTGGTCGCGAGAAATCGACATCCTCCGAAATAAAAGGTCGGACACTCCCCCGGAGAAACTTGGTGAGCTTGAAACAAGTATCGGGGATGCCCGGAAGCGGTTGGACCGCCTCTTATCCGCACTGATGAAGGTTCTGGAGGATGGCGACCTTTTGGGGGTGGACACCGACAAGGATTGGAATCGGCTCGAACGTGTCCTGAACAACAGGGCGGAGAACCTGGTCGGAAGACTCCAGATCGCCGTCAACTCCCGGGAAGCCCTGAAGAAGAAGATCGCAACCAGCGAAAAGGCCGGGGCTACGGAAGCTGAAATAGGCCCCGATCACACCAGACTTCAGTATTCCGAAATCCGCGTCGAGGGCGTTGCCAAGAGCCTGGAAACAACGGCGAATCTTCTGGGTGACCGGGGATTCGAAACCACGCAGTACCGGCAGTTCATCATCCAGACCACCGGCAAGATCTCCGAGAGGTTTCTGGATCCCAAGGTCTTTTTCGGGCTCGCC
>DAOWLV010000214.1 GCA_030643455.1 Candidatus Krumholzibacteriia bacterium
ATCAGGCAGGCCTGGGGCCAGGTGGTGGGTGGGGAGTCAAAGGACTGGGGGAGTGCCGCAGTGGGCGCCAGCATGGCGCACAAAATGGCGACGCAAACCGGGAGGCGAGCCGCTGATCGAATTGCAAATACCCAATTCTGAGCCACGTTAATGCCGAGTCCTGAGAATGACTGATGGCCGTTTCCGGCGTTTTTCGTCCTGGAAATATAACATATTGGCGAAAATAAATCTTCAAAATTGAATAAAAACCCGAAAAATGACGAAAAACAGGCAAAATCAACGCCTCGGAGTGCGATCCGCCACGCGTTTGAGTCCCCACTTGTCCGTAAAGGCTTCCAGTTCAGCCGAATCCGCACCCGAGTAACCAAGGTCGTCGATCTCCAGGTCACAGGGTGCAGTGCAGTCCAGGCCGACCAGTTTCCGGCTGAGCATGGCGCTCTCGAAGTCGTTTTCCAGTTTCTGACGCAGGCTCTTCGCGCCGCGAACGGGAAGTGTTTCCACCCGGTCCAGATCGGCGTAGATCGCAGCCAGGTCTTCGAATTCAGACAGCAGGGCGGCAGCCGCCTTCGGGCCGACGCCGCGCACGCCGGGAATGTTGTCCGCCGCATCACCGGTCAGGGCCAGATAATCGGTGACCTGGGAAGCCTTGACGCCCATACGCTCGGGCACCCCTTCGGTATCCCACCATTCATCCCTGGCCAGATTGTAGATCCGGACTCCGGGCTCCAGGAGCTGGACAAGATCCTTGTCCCCCGAAACGATGACGACCTCATGCCCCCGGCCCCGCAGGCGGGCGGTCAACGAGGCGATCAGGTCATCGGCCTCGAACCCCGGCGTCATGACGGTCGCGAACCCCATCCTGACCACGAGTTCCCGGCACAGGTCGAACTGGGGCACGAGATCTTCGGGCGGGTCGCCGCGATTCGCCTTGTAGGCGGGGTAGATTTCATTGCGAAAGGTCTTGGCGCCCGCGTCGAAACAGCAGGCGACCATTCGTGGCTGATGATCGGAAAGGAATTTCTGCAGGGTCATCCCCAGCCCGAAAACGGCATTGATGGGCGTTCCGTCCGGCGCGGACATGCTGCGCATGCCGAAGAAGCTCCGGAAGACATAGGCCATGGTGTCAATGAGGTAGGCGGTTTGCGGCATCATTTCCCGGCCAGGGTGTTTTCGAGGAGAGGCATCAGGGACGCCGTGAATTGTACCGCATCGGTGGTGGTAAGGTTAGACCAATCTGGGTGAAGGGATTGCGCATCCACCCGGTTCCCCTATCTTTCGGACTTCTGAACCGACCTTAATGACCAGCGAATGGAAAATAGATGATAAGCGCCCGATTTCTCCTGATCATGGCCCAGACCTGGCTGGTTTTGGGTTCCTTGAGCCTGTTTCTGGCCAGCGTTCGCCTGTTCCGCCACGCCATCGAAGTGGGGATGCCCACCTCGTACCTGTACTGGATCGTACCGGTGTCCATCCTGGTCGGCGCTTTCAAGGCGCGAGTGGTGATGCGCCGCCGCATGCGCGCCAACATCCGACGGCTGTCCGAGTCCACCGAAAGAATGTGGCCCTGGCAGATCTATCCGCCCCAGCTGCTGGCGTTCATCGTGACGATGGTGATCCTCATGGCGGTCCTGAAGCGGGTGCTGGCCGATAACGGTCTTGGCCTGGGCATCCTGGGCGGTGTGGATGTGGCCGTGGCGGTGGCCCTGGGTGTGGCTTCGCTGGAATATCTGCAGAGGGATTCCAAGTAATTGGTTTCCCGAGGTTTTGAAAATTTTTTCCCCATGATATAGTTTGAAACCACTCAATAAACCACCCACCCGGATATCTGGAGGTAAAGGGATGACGCGGAATCGGGGTATTCGTTTCTGGACCCGGCCCACGGCGGTTTTTTTCGCTCTGTTGTTGCTGCTGGTTCCGATCTCGCTTTTGGCGCAGGATCAGGATCCCGGGCAGACCACGGATGAAAAAGAGCTGTCCGAGGCCGAGACAATCGATCTGGAGCAACAGGGCGAGGAAATCCTGACGCGCCTGGAAATGCTCATTGCCCAGGGGAAGCTGTACCAGGAAAAACTGGTTTCTTCCAGTGCGGAAGACAGTCTGGTTTTCCAGCTTCAACTGGAGAAGACCCGTGACCGTTTCATGGAGACCCTGGGGGAGTTGGCCGATGTCGTCACCGCTACGAAAGGTGATGAAACCCACCGATTGTTACGTGACAGGGCAGAGACGGTCTATGAGGACGTGGCGCCGCGAATCTGGATTTTGATCGGGGAACTGCGGACGGAAATCGACGCTCTCCGGGCCATGCGGCCTGATATGCCAACGGTCGATCGGTTGAGCCTCGAAAGTGACATTTCCCTTCTCAGAAATCGGTTGGACGGATATTTCAAGACCGGCTGGGGCCACATCCAGAAACTGGATGAATTCGGCCGGGACACGACCGAGGAAAAAGAAGTTTTCGCGATCCTTTTGACCGAAAGGGCGGATGAACTTTCAGGCCGGATGGATCTGGCCACCCTGCGCATCAACCAACTTGGCTCCCGGCTGAAGGACACTCCAGGCGACGCCGACCTGGTGGCGCTGAGGAGCGCCAGCCAAAAGACCCTCGATAACATTGCCGCAAGCCAGGGTACCATTCTCGATATCATGGACGCCATGGAAATACCCACCGGTCCGCATCGGACCCAGTTGTTGGCCACGACCCAGGATCTGGCCTCCGGACTGCTCGACATATCGACGGCCGGGACAATCGTTCGCCAGGCCTGGAAGGGTTTGAAAACCTGGATATCCGACCATGGTCCCTCGTTCCTGGTCAAACTTCTCCTGTTCCTTCTCATCCTGATTGCCGGCCGCTTCCTGGCCCGCCTGATCAGCCGTGCGGTGGAGAAAAGCCTCAACAGGCCGCAGGTCAACATGTCGCATCTTTTGAAGCGCATGACCGTGACCTTCACCAAGAATGCGATTTTCATTGTGGCCCTGGTCTTCGGCCTGGCCCAGCTCGGCTTCAGCCTGGGGCCCTTGCTCGCCGGTTTCGGTGTGGTCGGTTTCATTCTGGGCTTCGCCATGCAGGACAGCCTGTCGAACCTGGCCGCGGGCATGATGATCCTTGTCAACCGTCCCTACGACGTGGGAGACATGGTGGATATCAGCGGGGTATTCGGCAAGGTGGAGAACATGAGCATGGTCTCGACCAGTATCCTGACCATAGACAACCAGAAACTCATCGTGCCCAACAGCAAGATCTGGGGGGATGTCATCAAGAACGTCACCGACCAGAGTATACGGCGGGTGGACATGACATTCGGAATCTCCTATACGGACGACATTCCCCATGCTGAAGAGGTCTTGAAGGATATCCTGGAGAAACACGAAAGGATTCTGGATGATCCCGAGTCGATGGTGCGGTTGCACACCCTGGGCGAGTCGTCCGTCGATTTCGTGGTGCGGCCCTGGGTGAAAACCGATGACTACTGGGATATCTACTGGGACGTGACCCGCGAAGTGAAGATGCGGTTCGACGCGGAAGGCATCTCGATTCCCTTCCCGCAGCAGGATGTCCACTTCTACGAGGAAAGCAGGATTGCCGAGGGGAAAACCATCGAGGGAGATTCTCCCCAGGAACCTGACACCAAGGAGCCTGCCCCGATGGAGCAGGCCCAGGTGAAAAAAACCGGCCAGGATGAACCCGGCCAGTTTGATTCCGATGACGATTGATCGGGGTTAACCCCGCAAGCCCCTCATTTCCTCCTGCTCGTGCCGTTCCTGGGCTTCGATCGAAAGGGAGGCGACGGGGCGGGCCTCCAGCCGGGCCAGGCCGATGGGGTCGCCGGTATCGGTGCAATAACCGTAGGTGCCGTTATCTATCCGTTCGAGGGCCTGGTCGATCTTGGCGGTCAGCTTCCGCTCACGGTCGCGTGTGCGGAGTTCCTGGGCATGATCGGACTCGGCCGAGGCCATGTCCGCGAAATCCGAACCCGCGCGTTCCCCTTTTTCCAGCAGGGTGCGGGTCTCGTTGTAATCCTCGAGCAATTCGGACCGCCAGGCGAGCAGCTTCCGGCGGAAGTACTCGAGCTGGCGCTTGTTCATGAAAGGCTCGCCCTTGGTGGGACGATAGTTGGCGGGTAGTTTCATACCCATGTGTTTCTCCTCCGGATGGTCGATCGGGTTTTGGAGGCCGGAATATAGAAACGGAATACCGCGGGCGCAATATCCGAATTGCAAATTCCTGATTAGCCACGATCATTGATGAATTATGACAATATGCGGGCGCTTTTGACCATGGCCAGCAGGTCGACCTCCATTTGTCGCGCAGTTGCTGCAGGGCCGGTCAGCTTGAAGAACAGGCTGCCCTGGGGCCCCTCGATGACCACTCCGACCAGACGGTAACCCGGCATGATTTCCCCGCCGCCCCCCATGGGCCGTCCGCCACCGGACTTGTAGCTGCCGTCCAGGGAAACCATGTGACAGGGCATGCCGCCGGCGGTGAAGGTGCTGCGCTGGGCTGCCGCGGAGGGATCTCCGCCGTCCGGCAGGGTCATCTGGCCGATCCAGCGCTGCAGGTTGGCTTCCACGCCACCCCCGGATTGGGGGCCGAAGTAGAATACGTTGACCTCGGCTGCAGCGGCATCGCCTTTGACAGGCGCCAACCGGTACTGCGCCTTACGCATGCCCTCGGGACCGATATCCTGCCAGTGACCGGGCGACTCGAAGGTCACGCCGGCCAGGGGTGCGTCAGCCGCGCTCTGGCCGGGTTTCTGCTGCTCGGCCGTCTGATCGCCGTCGCCGCAACCGGCCAGGGCGATCGAGACGACGAGTGCCATCCCGAACAGAATTCGCGTCCTCGCGATTTTGATTCTCGTAATCATGCGCCACAGGATAGTCGACCCGGTGCGGGGCCACAAGAGAGGACCCGGGCTGTCCCGGGTCCTCTCGAATGAACTCCCGTCTGGATCCCCGCTTATTTCACGAGCATCATGCGCCGGGTCTGATTGAAGGTTCCTCCTTCCAGGCGATAGAAATAGACGCCGGCGGCCACTTGCCGGTCTGCCTGGTCACGACCTCGCCAGACAACCTCGTGCCGGCCGGCGATTTCGAATTCGCTGTTTTTCAGGGTTGCGATCAGACGACCGGAAATGTCGAAGATCTTCAAGGAAACCCTGGATGCGACGGGCAGATCGTACTTGATGACCGTCATGGGATTGAACGGGTTCGGGACATTGTGATGCAGGGCGAACCGGGTGGGCAGTGAAGAATCTCCCACACCCGAAATGTCCCCTGCCTGGGCCGGTTCGCTGGCGTTGCCTGCGGAGTCCTGGGAGGCGACCATGTAGAAGACCTCGAAGGGATTGCCTTCAATGTCGCCTGCCGGGTCGAACCACACGGTCGTGGTCACCGAGGCCACCATGTTGTCCTGGTTGGGTTCGAATTCCGCCGTCACGCCGCGGTACACGAGATACGACCGCAGGTCGGGTGACGGACATTCGTCCCAGTTCAGGGTGTTGCCCTGGTGGTTGTAGGCCACCTGGAATCCGGTCGGAACCGCCGGCGCCAGGTTGTCAATCGAGTAGCCGCTGTCCGGGGCCGAATCGAAGAACACCAGGGGATCCGGGGTCATGGCCGAGATGAAGAACACCGACCAGCAGACGCCGTCGATATCGGTGCTGTCGCAGAGCGTCGGCGCGATGTACTGGTAGACGCCGTCACCGCGGGCGGGAACGGTGTCGATGTAGTCCCATCCCGCCATCTTCTCGCCTGAAGCTGCCGCCTTGGCTTCATCCTGCCGCCGGTACACGCCGTAACCCTCGATGACCAGACCGGTGTCCGCGGCGTCATGCACCGAACGGTGCCAGGCGAGCCGGAGCTGTCCGCCCTCGTCGTTGCCGACATCCGTGACAGCGGTGATCAGGGGCGCATCTCCGAAACTGGTGATGATGGTGTAGTCCTGGGCCGTGACGCCGCCCAGGTTGGTGGCCGTCAGGCTCACGGGGACTTCACCGGCGTTAGTGGGAGTCCAGGTGACCATCCCGCTGACCGGA
>DAOWLV010000021.1 GCA_030643455.1 Candidatus Krumholzibacteriia bacterium
CTCCAGGGTCGACCGCCGGAAACACTTAAAACCTCCGGTGGAATCCTTCAACGACATGCCCGTCACGTATCCCGCGTACCGGTTGGCGCCCACGCTGAGGATGAGCCGGCGCAGCGGCCAGTTGACCACCGTGATTCCGTGCAGATAGCGGCTGCCCAGCACCAGGTCGTGGGTCTCGATTTCCACCAGGAATTCGTCCAGGGCCACGGGATCATGGCTGAAGTCGGCGTCCATCTCGAAAACAGCTTCGAAATCGGTGTTGGCCAGGATCCACTGGAAAGCGGCGATGTAGGCCGCTCCCAGACTCTGCTTGAGGGGTCGTTCCAGGATCAGGACCCGGTCGCCGAACTCCGGCAGACCCTTGACGATGTCCGCCGTACCGTCGGGTGAACTGTCGTCGACCACCAGGACACTGAGCCGGTCGTCGCGGGCCAGGATCAAGGGCACCAGACGGCCGATGTTGTCGGCCTCGTTGTAGGTCGGAATCACAACCACGGCTTTCCGCAGATTCAATTTCTCCACTGACGGGCCTCCGGGCTCTCGATCATTCATCGGCTGCACCATTTTCGGCCTTCGCTCCGGTCCGGAAGCGTCCCACAGGAAACAGCAACAAGGCCACCAGGATCACTCCAATGACCGAAAGAGTCAATCCCGCGCGAACCGACGGGTCGTGATAATGGAACCGGACGGTATGGCGGCCGGCCTCGAGGGCCACGGCCCGCAGGACCAGGTCGGCTTCCAGCAGAACCCCGTCGGCGCCGTCCACCTGGACTCGCCAACCGGGAGCCATCATGTCCGATAGCAAAAGAAGGGCCGGAACAGGGCTTTCGGTCTCCAGAACCACCTCGTTCATGGAATCGACCGTAAAAACCGGGACCGAGAGGGCGGAAGTCGCCCTGACCGGGGCAGGAACAGGGGCTTCATCCAGATAGACAGTGCCGATCACATCAATGTCGCCGGCCTGGATACCGTCCAGAAACGGCTCCAGAGCGTCCTTTTCCGGCAACGAGTCGACCGATCGCCAGGCGGTCACCAACCGGGCCCGTGGCAGGGCCGACCGGTTTCGGTAGAGCCATGGATTCGTGCCGTGAACGGGGTCCTGGTCAAGGTCGCAACCAAGCGCGGCCAGCGCCGTGAATTCGGCCTCGCCAAAAGGACCTCCGAAGGCCACCACGCTGCCCGCGAGCCAGGACGCCAGGCGTCCCGCCGGTTTTTCGCTGAACATCCGTTTACGGATGGGTTCGTAGTTGGCGAGTTTGGCGGCGTGGTAACCGCCCAGGGATCTGATCCCATCGCCCATCCAGATGTTCTGACTGCCCATAGATCCCAGGGGCCAGACGCGGTCGTGTCCCACGGCAGCGGCAAGCACCTCGGCCGCGGGGCCTGGTTCATCCCTGTTCATCCGGATATAGGGACGGCCCATCGGCGCGGCCGACATCAATCGGCCCCTGCCGGCAGCATCCACACCCACCTGGTACAGGGACCGCTCCGGATACACGATGCGCCGGTCCACCGCCAGCAGATCGGTGGCCACCAGGATTACCAGGACCCAGACCAGGCCGCGGAGTCGAAATCCTTCGTTACGCAGGGAGTACCAGAAAGCCGAGCCTGCCGTCATCAGGATCAGCCCGATCCTGACCAGGTCGGCCCGGTGCAGAAGCCAGGCCTTTTCCAGCAGGATGGCGGGCGCCTGCCGGCCGGAATCGGCAGCCAGAGCGGCAAGGCTCGCCTCATACGGTCCCTTAAACAGGGCAGCTCCGCCCCCCAGCAAAAAAACCAACCCCACCAGTCCCAGCGCCGCGGGCAGGAAAACGGGAGGCAAGGCCGGCGATTCCCCATCCCGCCAGGAAGCCGCGCCGCGGGCGGCCAGGACCGCCAGGGCGAAGGCCACCGTGATCAGGATCATGGATGGAATCCTGAACTTGTTGAAGAACGGCAGCCAACCGTAGAGCCATTCGTAAAAACCGAAGCCGAAATTCCCGAAGGCAATCAGCACCGCCAGCACGGACATCATACCCAGGGCGACGGTCAGGCTACGGCCACCCCACCGGCAACCGGCGACCGCCAGCAGCAACAGCAGGACGCCGAAGTAGTTGGGGTAATCGGCGATCGGCATGTGGCCCAGATAGGTCGCCTTGCCGAAACCCGCGGACGCGGGCAAAACGAAGGTGCCGAGTTCCTTCGGCGCCAGGGACCACCCGGTGGCGTAATCCAGACCCACGCCCCCACCGCCGGCGGTATCCTGGCCGCGGATGGAGATGGCGGAATATTCGTGGACCGGCAGGAGCATGATGCCGCTGACCATGAAACCCAGGCCGAGCCCCAGAATCAGGAAACCCAGACGACGCCACCGCACTGACTTCTTCACTTTTTCCAGGTGGGGTTCGAAAGGCCAGACGGTGTTCCACAAACCCAACCAACCGGTGACCAGCAGCGTGTAATAGGTGATCTGGACGTGGCCGCTGAGAATCTGTAGCCCCAGGAGCAACCCGGTCATGCCGACAGCGCGCCGGCCACCGCCGTCGAGGACCTTCAGGGCCCAGCCGATGATCCAGGGCAGGTACATGGCCGCCATGAGTTTGGACCCGTGCCCGTGGACCCCCCAGGCCACGACCTTCGGAAACAACAGCCAGATCACGGCTCCCAGCACGAGGTAACCCACCGGCAGTTTCCAGCGCGACAACAACCAGGCCATACCCAGGCCGCCCATCAGCAGGTGGCCAAGCATCCAGGTCAACGGAGCGAAGCGGACCTGGTTCTGCAGGAAGTTGAAAACCATGGTGGGCGGGTACAGGAACTTGACGTAGGCAAGGGATCCGAACGACGGCATACCTGCGAAGAGGTAAGGGTTCCACAGGGGATAGTGTCCGCCCGCGAGCACGGTGTCTCCCGCCCGCTCGAAGGCACTGGCGTTGCTGGAATCACCGCTCTGGAAAACCTCGGCCCGGAACATGGGCCCGGGATACAGCACCGCCAGAAGGAGCCACAGGACCAACGCGATGAGCACCCAGCGTCCCGGTCCCCGGTCCGTGAAAATGCCCGCGGCCCACTTCGGCAAAACGGAAGCGGGCAAAACAGATCGGCGGGCGGGGCCATCCCGTCCGGAGGACACCTTTTTCCTGGTGTTTTTTCTGGCCAAATTGTTCTCCCACAGAAAATTCCGGCGACGCGACCTTGATGATATCATCTCCCGGCCGCCGGTGTCCACCGGCCACCCTGGTGCACACTTCGGCGTCAGATCAGTACTGACGGCCCCGCATTTCATCGAGCGCACCCTGCAGGACCGCCAGGGCGGTGGCCAACCGGCCGTTCACCAGGTGCCAGCAGGCATGCCCCCCCAGATAGACCGTCTGGGTCAGCAGCAAAACCGGCCATCGCCGCCGGGGCCAATGTTTGCGCAGCAGGCGGATGTGACTGCGGCTCCGGAGCCAGATCTTGCGGGAACTCTGGCTGCCGACCGAAGCGCTGACCTTGTGGAGAACCAGGGCGGACGGAACGTGGAGAATCCTCCCTCCGGCCTCGGTTACACGAAGGGAGTAGTCCACATCCTCGCCGTAGAAATAGAACTGTTCATCCAGCTCGCCCACCCGGTCCAGAACCCCGGGTCCCAGCAGGAAGGCGCAGCCGGTGCCGTAGTCCACATAACGCGCAGAGGGATTCAGCCGGCCAGTCAGACGGCGGATTCCATCGTGCCTTATCCAGCCGCTCCAGCTCCCGATCAAGCCGCCGTCATACCAGGCGCGGGCAGGATCGCCCGCATAGCAGATTCGCGGGGTAGCGGCCCAGGCCCGCTCGTCGTCCTGCAGGGCTTCGGTCAGGCGGAGCAGGCTGCCGCCGGGAACGATCGTGTCGTTGTTCAGCAACAGGATGCAACCGGCAAAATCCTCCTCGCGCAGCCGCCGCAGGGCCACGTTGTTGCCGCCGGCCCAGCGCAGGTTTTCTCCTGTCTCGATGATCTCGACTTCCGGGTGGTGCATGCAGGTCCAGGCCACCGAATCGTCTTGTGATCCATTGTCCACCATGATGACACGCAGGGAGGGATAACCACAGTCGCTCAGGGAGCCGAAGCAATCGGGCAGTACACTCCGGCCGTTCCAGTTGACCACAACCACGGCCAGTTCACACGGAGACGTCCCGGTATCCTGGTCAGACACGGCGGGCGATCCTGAATTCCTCTTCCGGCCTCCGGCCGGCGACAACCAGTTCGGCGATCAGGCCCAGGCTGATGAACTGAAGCGCCACCAGGATGAACACGAGTCCGAGCAGTAGAACGGGACGCAATCGAAGTCCGTTGCCCACCATCCAGTAGACCAGGAAATAGAGGCTGATGCCCCCACCCACGGCCATGAAGCCAAGACCGGCCCGGCCAAAGAAGTGCAGGGGCGAGGTGCGGCGGGCGTGCAGGAAGTAGACGGTCAGCAGATCCAGAAAACCGTTGATGAACCGGGCCATGCCGTATTTGGTCTGGCCGTACTTGCGGACGAAATGACGCACGGGCAGCTCGGTGACCCGGAAGCCTTCCATGTGGGCCAGGGCCGGCACGTAACGGTGCATTTCACCGTAGAGTTTCACCCGGTCGGTCACCTCGCTGCGGTAGGCTTTCAGCCCACAATTGAAATCATGGAGATCCAGCCCGCACATCCGGCTGGTGAACCAGTTGAAGATCTTGCTGGTATTGTTCTTGATGAAGTTGTCCTTGCGATCCTGCTTCCAGCCCGAGACCAGGTCCCAGCCCTCCTCTATCTTGCCCACCAGGGCGGGAATTTCCGCGGGATCGTCCTGGAGATCGGCGTCCATGGTGATGATGATGCGGGCCGAGGCCGCACCAAAACCCGCGGCCAACGCGGCGGCCTTGCCGAAATTTCGACCGAATGAAAGACCGTGGACCTGCGTCCTGACCGCGGCCAGTTCCTCCACCACCCGAAAGGTTCCGTCGGTGCTGCCGTCGTCGACGATCCATACCTCCCAGGTGCGTCCCATGGTGGTGATGGCCTCGTCGATGCGATCCACCAGCTCGGGCAGGGATTCAGCCTCGTTGAAGGCCGGCACTACCACCGCGACATCACAGCGGGGCTCGCGGTCCGCCAACGGTGCACCCTGGTCGTTCATCCCTGTTGCCTCCTGGCGATGGCCCAGTCCACTTCCCGGGCCAAACCTTCGACGAAGTCCACGGTCGGTTTGTAACCGATGGCCGCCTCCACATGGGTGCGATCGGCAAAGGTGTCCTTGACGTCTCCCAGGGCCACCTCCTCGTACTTTAACCTGGCTTCGAGACCGGGAACCCTGGCCACCAGGAGTTCCTGCAGCTGGGCCAGCGTGTCCCGGAAGACGAGTCGGCTGCCGCCGCCGGTGTTGAATACCGACCAGTCATCCTCGCTGGCGACGGCCAACAGGTTGGACCGGACAGCATCGGCGACATAGGTGAAATCCCTGGTCTGCGAGCCGTCGCCGTATACCTGGAACGTCTCTCCGTCCAGGGCGGCTTCGATGAACTTGCGGAAGGCCATGTCGGGTCTTTGCCGGGGGCCGTAGACGGTGAAATACCGCAAGCTGCTGGTTGGTACCCCGAAATTCATGGCGTAGAGCACGCTGAGATGTTCGGCGGCCATCTTGGTCACCCCGTAGGGCGACCGCGGCTGGGGCAGGGCCTTTTCGGTCACCGGCAGGGTGGGCTGGTCGCCGTAGACGGAACTACTGCTCGAATAGACGAACCTCACCAGGGATTCACTGACGGACTCGTGACGGCAGGCCTCGAGCAGGCGCTGCGTGGCCATGACGTTGCGGCCGAGATACTCCTGGAAGTAATCTCCCCAGCTGGCCCGCACCCCGGCCTGGGCGGCCAGATGAAAACAGGCCGTCTGGCCCGCCAACAGATCGATCGGATCCAGGTCCTGGAGATCTTCCTGACGGAAGGTGAACCGTTCGTGGGCCTGGAAACCGACCATGTTTTCACGTTTGAGAGCGACATCGTAATAGTCGGTCAGGCAATCGACACCGGTCACCGTACAGCCCAGTTCCAGCAGGGCCTCGGTCAGCGTGCTGCCGATGAATCCCGCGCATCCGGTCACGACCACCGGGGTGTCCGGACCGAGAATCCCGGTGACCCGCGCGGGCAGCGAGGCGACGGTGTCCCTGGGCTCACTTGCTTCCATCGTGATCCCCCACGGCTTCGTCGATACGCTGCTGCTCCCGATCCAGGGCATCCTGCCTCATGGTCTCCAGCCCCTTCACCATGTCCGGAGGCCTTTCCCCGGTCCGGCGTTCCCAGGCCAGCATGACATCTTCGGCCTGGTCGCGCTGACCGAGAGCCTCGAAGATGTGGAACTGGAGCTGATAGTAGTACAGGCGGTCGGGATAATCGGCCACCTGCCGGCTCATCAAGTCGATGGCAATCTGGGCTGCCCCGCCCCCGACAATGCTCTGCACGGTGTTGCGGAGTATCCTCTCCTCGACTTCCCTGGGCACATTGCCCTGAAGGGAGCGGAGAAAATCCTCGGCCTCCTGGTCCCGGTAGGCCTGAATCAACAGCAGGGGATAATATTCCAGGGCCAGATCATTGTAGGGCGCGATCGCGAGGCTCGCCCCGAAGGCCACCAGGGACTGTTCCAGGAGCCGCCGGTATTCAATGGTGTCGGTGCGGGCGGCCTGGCTGGCCTGGATATAACACTCGTACCCGGCGCGATTGAGGGCGGCGGGGTAGTTGCCCAGCAGGTGCCGGGCGTTGGTATTCCGGAAAACGTCGGTCCGGGGTTTACCGGCCATGCGGGCCAGCGTGTCCAGGTCGGCGACGGAGAGATGGTCACCAGGTGCACCCAGTTCCCGGGCTGCCTTGTCCCCGGCCAGGCCGGCCATCTCGTCGTAGCGCCTCAGCCGGGCGGGAGAATCCCCGTCCATGAGGGCCCCCAGCTGGTAGATGCCGAACATGTTCTCCATCACCTTCTGCGCGTCCACACGGGGCATCCCTTCGGGACCCGCGATATCGGTCAGCCGGTAGGCCATCCCTTCCATCACCATGTTCGGGAAGTAGCGGGCCATGTTCTCCTGCGGGATGGTGACGGCGAAAAACACCGGGTTGTTCACACCACTGTAGTTGGTGGTGATGATGTCGTGGACCATGTAGTCCTTGATCATGATGATGGTGCGTTCGCCTGTCTTGGGATCCTCGAAAACCCGGTGGCGAAGCGCATCGATCTCCTCGTCGTCGCGTTTCATGGCCAGCGGTTTCACCGGACTGTGTTTGAGCTGTTTGATGTACCAGGGAAGATTCACCAGGGACAGGTTGACCACCGTCACGTCGGTGCGGAATTTCTCCACTTCCTGCAGATACCAGATGGGGAAGGTGTCGTTGTCACCGTTGGTGAAGACGATGGCGTCCTGATCCAGGCCGGCCAGGATGTTCCAGGCGTATTCGTAGGCAATTCGGTTGTCGCTGTTGTCGTGTTCGAAGTACTTGGTGTGCCCAGGAAAAACCGGCAGCAACGAGATGATCAGCAGCACCGCGGCGGTGGTCAGGCCCAGGGGCCCGATCTTCACGCGAGGGATGGCCTTGCGCCAATCCACGCCCTCGGCATCGGCCTGTTCGGCGGACTTTCCTTCGCCTCCGGCCGCGTAACGCATCAGGGCCGTGGCCCCCAGTCCGATGAACACGGCGAAAAACATGAAGGCGGCGAAATAGAAGTAGTCCCGTTCACGCACCTCGTGGTCGGTGAAATTCAGGTACAGGGTCAGGATCTCCCCGTTGATCAGGTAACCGATCAACGGCATGAAGATGAGGGGCCGGACCCGGCGCAGACCCTGGAAAAGCCCGACCAGGGCCAAAAATACCGGTCCCAGAACGGTGGTAATCATCGTCAGGGTGCCGTGTCCCGGCCCGAGGAAATAGAACTGCTTGAACAGGAAGTTGTAGTAGTAGCCGTACTGCCAAATCAGCGGGGCCCGGCGTTCGAACGGATTCAACGGTGGATACTGCTCGCGCCGGATAACCGACATGAGGGTCTCGAAATTGTCGGGGGCGGTCTGGTTGATGAACGGCTCGGGACTCGCTCCGGCGCGGATCAGCATCATCACGTGCACGGTCAAACCGACAAAAAACAGGGCGCTGCCCATCAGGACGAAATGCTTGCCCTGGAAACTGCGGATCATCACCACGATCAGGTAGATGGCCAGGATGGGGATGACCAGATTGTTGTTGCTGATCGCAGTGGAAAGAAGGAAGACGAACAGGCCGACACTCATCAGGACCAGGTCGTACACCGGCAACTGGCGGCGTGAAGCCAACAGAACCAGCAGAAAAATTCCCGGATAGGCCAGGATGCTGCCCAGGTGGAACCCCACCCCCAGGGCCAGCAGGTAGATCATCAGCAGAAGGAGGTTGTTGCTGCCCACCTGTTCACGGTGGTCGTACCACCTGATGGCCAGCCAGGTGAACAGGGCCATCATGAAGGCGGACAACCCGTACACTTCGGCTTCGATGGCGTTGTTCCAGAAGGTCTGGGAAAAGGCCAGGAAAAAGGCCCCGACCATCCCGCCGATGTGGGCCAGCCAGCCGGAATCGGGGTCGGAGCGCCGGGCCAGCTCCCAGATGATCAGGTAGATGAGAGCCACGGCCAGGGCGCTGAAGAAGGCCGACATGAAATTGACCGCCCAGGCCGTGTGCAGCGAGGCCTGGGTGATGTCCGCCGAACCGAATATCACATCGAAAACGCGGCCCACCAGAACGTACATTGGCGTCCCGGGCTGGTGTGGCACACCCACGATATGGCTGGTGGTGATGAACTCCCCCGCGTCCCAGAACGGGGTCGTGGGATGCAGGGTCGTGATATAGACCACAAGGGTCAACAGGAAGACACCGCTGGAAATCAGCAGCTGGGGACGGCGCAGATACTTCTCGATCAAGGCGTCACCTTCGCTCCGGGTTCATGTAGCATGAAGAGGCCCGGGCCCGGGCCGACGAAATCCACCGTAAACTAACACACCCGATCAGGAGCAACAACAATTGGGTGAACTAGTTCCCGCTCCGGGAGGACCGGCCCCACTTGCCCAGCCAGAGCAGGATTCCGCCCTGCAGGCTGAACACGACCTGGACCAGGTAGGCGGCGACCTCCATGGCCACCGCCTGGCCGGCGGTAAGCCCGGCCCAGGTCAAGAGGCCGGCGGAAACCGATTCCCGCAAGCCGATGCCGTTGATGGTCACAGGCAGGGTCAGGCTGATCGCCACCATGGGAATGAGCACCAGAAGTTGCAGAGCCTGTTCCATCGACAAGGAAAAACCAAGGCCCAGGGCCACCAGCAGATGAGTGGCCAGGCGCAGGAATTGAACGACCAGACTGAACAGGAAAATACCGTTCAACCAGCGAACCCTGGGCCGGTACAGGCCGAACTCGGTGGTGATTTTTTCCAGGTGTCCGGCCAGCTTTTCCATTTTCAGGACACGAAACAGGGCCGGCAGTTGCGACCCGATACGCCTGGACAGCAGGAAAGCCAGGACCAGGACCAGCAGGACCAGGACGGGGATCAACAGCAATGCACTGCTCGGAAGGGGAATCCCGGCGACCGAGACGCCGGTCAAGACCAGGACACCCAGGGAAGTCAGGGCTCCCAGACCGATCAGCCGGTCCAGCAATGTGGCACAGAAGACCCCGTGGGGGCGATTCTCCTGACGGCCCAGATCGACGATCTTGTAGGCGTCGCCGCCGATGTTGGCAGGCAGGAAATTGTTGAAGAACAGGCCGATGAAATACAACCGCTGGATTTCCCGCCGCGGAGCCGAGATCCCGGCCGTCTTCAGGATCCAGGACCATTGCAGCGCCCCTCCGAAGGCCGACAACCCGTACACCGCCAGGGAAGCCAGCAGCAATCCCCAGCGGGGGCTTCCCATGGCATGGCGAATCTCCGCCAGGGACAGGCGGGACAGCAGGAAACCGATCAGGACCGCGCTGACGATCAGCTTGGCCAGGAAGATCAACAGCTCCCGGGTCCGCCCTCTTTGGCCGCTGTTTTGCCCTGCAGGATTCACGAGGCCGCCTTTCGACCGCCGCGGGAAACGACTTCACCGAAGAGTTCGAGGGATTCGGCCACACAACGGGGCCAGCTGAAAGTGCCCGCCCACTCGCGGGCCGCCTCGCTCCGTTGCCGAAACAGTTCGGGATCCCGCAGGATCTTCACCGCTTCGGCGGCGAAGGCCCCATGGTCGCCATAGGGCACCAGGGCGCCGGTGACCCCATCCTTTACCGAGTCCTTCAGGCCCGGCCGGTCGCTGGCCACCACCGGCAGGCCGCACTGGTTGGCCTCGACCACCGTCAATCCCCAACCTTCCTTGGGACTTGGATTCAGGAATACGTGGCAGCGATGGAGGGTGGTCACAAGCTCCTGCCAGGGCATGAATCCGCGGAATTCGACCTTGTCCTGCAGACCCAGCTTGCGGGTCAGTTTCCGCAGACGGGATTCATCCGGGCCGCGCCCGATGACCAGCATCCGGGCTGCGGGCATCTCGCGCTGGATGATGTCGAAGGCACGTATGGCCACGTCAATACTCTTGTAGCGGCGCAGACGGCTCCAGCTGACCACAAGTGGTGTCTCGCTGCGCGGTGGCGGCTCCGGCAGAGTGAATTTCTCGTGATCCAGACCGCAGAAGATGGTCCGGATCCGCGACCCATCCATCCCGCGGCCGATCAGATCGTCCCTGGTCGAAGGACTGATCACCTCGAAATCCACATCCTTGTAGATGCGTGGGATGAGACTCTCGGCGCCGAAGACATAGGTGGCCGTCAACGGGTTGGTCTCGCGGTACACCGTTGTCCCGAACAGATGGGGCACGATGGCCACCAGGGGAATGTCGCCCCTGTACAGGGGAGTGTAGAAGGGGATCTTGTTGATGTCCTCGACCAGCAGGTCATAGGAATGGGTCTTGAGCAGGCGGCGCACAACAGGTGGCAGGGTGAAGTTGGCCACCGTCCAGTGGCCGTGTCGCTGGATATTGATACCGTCGATGACGTCCTGCCGTGGTGCACCCTTGTAACCCGCACAGACCAGGTCGACGTCCCAGCCGGCCGCCACCGCTCCGGCGAGAATGTGGTGCAGGTGCAGTTCCGCCCCGCCCCCGAGGGGATCATTGATGTCACGCCAATTGACGGCCAGGATCCTCAGGACACAGCCTCCGGCTTACGGGCCACCACCCCGATGGTGGGTGTCGTGTAGAGGGACAACCGCGTCCGCCCGAAGGCGCCGCGCCAGGCTTCGCCCAGCCGGGCCAGCGGCGGGATCGGGTTCGGATGCATGGGCAACTTGCGGCCGGTCCGGGTCAGGATGACCTTGCGCAGGGCGCGGTACCACAACCCCGGCACCATCCAGTCGCCGAAGCTGCGAATGACGGTCAACCCTTCCTTTTCCACCATGTCTTCCAGCTCCGAGATCGTGAATTCGGTCTCCCAACCGGCGAACCACTTGTTCAGGGCGATGAGCACCTTCTTGCCCAGGGTGTAGTAGTGGAAGGTCTGGGGCACGTCCACCACCAGGTGTCCCCCGGGCTTGAGCACGCGGATATTGTCGCGCAGCAGGGGCCAGGGATCCGGGAAATGTTCCAGCAGGCCCTGGTGAAACACCACGTCGAAGGTGCCGTCGGCAAAGGGCATGACCGTTCCATCACCACACACCGGCGCCACGGTCACGCCTGACATTCTCGCGGCCTTGGCCGTCAGCCCCAGGGAACCCTGCACGTAATCGAGGGTCAAGACCTCGGCACCCGCCTTGGCCAGGGTCACGGCGTCACGGCCCGTGCCCGCCCCCACCTCGAGGATGCGCTTGCCGGCCAGGTCACCGCCGGCGGTCGAATCCGTGATACCAATGATCTCCCGCACCATCCGGCCGTCGGTGCCGTACACGTCGTCAAGGTCGAGATTGTCGGCCTCTTCCCAGAATTTTTGCCAGTGTTCGGGAGTGGATTCTCTCACGTGGTGTCCTCGCCGTCGTGCGATTTTTCAGATCCGCCATCCTGGGCATTGACCTGCTGCGCCGCCTTGTCCAGCACACCGTTGATGAATCCCACGGCTTTTTCGTCGCAGTAGCGGCGCGTCAGTTCGCAGGCTTCGTTGATGACGACCTTGTAGGGGACATCGGGGCTGTGTTTGAGCTCAGCAAGACCGATGGTCAGGATGACGATTTCCAGGGAGCCCAGGCGGGAAGGATCCCACCTGCTGGTGATCAGCGAATTCAACCAGCGGTCCAGATCCGCGGCGTTGAGCTTGATCTTTCCGGCCAGCTCCCGGGCGAATTCGGCGGTATCGTCGGCGGAATCCCTCCGGGCCAGCTGGTCGTCCAGGGTGTCGGCCAGTTTTGCTCCACTTATCAGCGAAGCATACATCGATTGCAGTACGATTTCCCGGCCTTTTCTGCGCTTGCCCACGAGCTATTCCCCTGTCAAAGATCAAGAATGGAATAATGCCCGCCTCCACGGAATAGTTCCGTAATCAGGCAGGAATCATGAAAAAACGGGAAGGTGGCACCTTCCGTCGCACAAGTCTAACCGGGCGGTCGACAAAATGCAACCGGGCCCTGTCCCGGATTTCGACCCGGTCTTGTCCAGGGCCCCGAATTCCTCTAGGATGGTCCCCAGCGGAAGGAATTCCGGGAGAATCCATTCCCCCAGCCCTGCTTGGCGGTCCATGAAAAACGGTCTTTTATTCAACTTTAGGGTTCGCGACCGGATCGGCCTGGCTGCGGTGGTAGCCACCTGTGCGATCTTCATGATCCTTCGTTTTGACGAATTCCCCGTCGGCGCGGGCATGGATGACGCCTACTACATCGAGATGGCCCGTTCGCTGGCCGCCGGCAGGGGCCCGGTGATCCATCTCAACGAAATCGTTCTGGCCTGGCGTCCTGACATCTTTCCCGTGGGGTTTCCCCTTTTGTTGAGCCCGTTGGTGATGTTGAATGCCACCTCCGTACAGATCTTCAAGATTGTCCCTGTGCTGGCCCTGGCCGCCCTGGTCCCGGTCTGCCTGCTGCTGACCCGCTCCGCCGCCGCCCGCAACCGCTTGGCCCTGACTGCCCTGGTCTGCCTCAACCCCTGGACCATCGGCTTCGCGACCCGGGTCTTCAGCGATCTGCCCTTTGCCGCGGTTTCCCTGGCGGCCGTGATGCTGTTCCTCCACCTGGCGAACACTCCCCGAACGGGACGACTCGGGTTCGCCGTTCTGGTGATCATGTCTGCCGCTGCGATCATGATCCGCTCCATCGGCCTGGCCCTGCCCGTGGCGATGGTCGCGTACTGGCTTGTTCACCGGCGATGGCGGCAGGCCCTTTTTCTGGGCGGCGGGGTGATCGCCGCCCTGTTGCCCCACGCGATGGTCAGCCGGGCCGCGGGCGGTGGATTGATCACCCGGGGTTATCTGCACCAGGTTTTTGCCGGTGATGGAACCCTCGGTTCCCGGCTCGCGCTCATGTTCGAAAACCTGATCGGTTACCTGCATGAACTGCCGGTCGTGATGCTGCCCGTGTTCGGGAATCCCCTGGCGGACCTGGCCGGCCGGGCTGGACTGGGCACAATCTACGGACCACTGCAACTGGCCGCGGGATGTGTCCTGGTTGGTGCCATCGTCTGGGGACTTGTCGTGGCCGGCAAGCGGGACACCGGCAGAGCCCGGTTCCTGGGAATCTATCTTGCGGTCTATGGTGGGGTCCTGTTGAATTTTTCCGGCTATCCCTCCGGGGTGCAGCCCCGCCTGCTGCTGCCGATCCTGCCCTTGTTGTTCCTGGTCCTGCTGGAAGTCATGGACCAGGTGGCCGGCGCCCGGCGCGACCGCGTCTTCTGGCCGGCCCTGCTTCTGCTGCTGTCCATGTCTCTGGTACACAATGGTTATCGGGCGGCCCGTCCCCTGTCATCCACACCGGACGCATCCGGAATGGTCTTCAAGAATCCCGGCCTGGGGGCCGGGTGGATCCGGGACAACACCGGAGGCGAGGACCTGGTCATGGTCCGCTGGCCGCTGAGGCAGCACATCCATTTCCTGCGTCCGGTAGTGGGTTTCGGGGCCACCAGCCGTAAAGAACTGGGCCAGCGGATCGATAGATACGGGGTGGATTACATTTTCCTCGGTCCGGGCCGGCCGGATGAGGCCGCATCAAGGATGTTGGCGATCCTGGAGACGGATCCTGGCCGGTTCGATCCCGTCTACCGGGATGCCGAGGCGGAAGTCATGATCTTCAGGGTAGTGAAAGTACCCTGATCTCGGCCACCAGCGCCTGCCAGGATGAGACCTGCCTCCGGCCCGGTCCCAGCACCAGCCCGTCGGCCTGGGGCAAAGCCCTGAAGACCAGGCACCCCTTCTTTTGCGAATCGAATCTCACCAGCCAGCGCAGGAATTCCCATGCCTCGATGTCGTCACGCGCCAGAATTTTCCGCAGGTATGGCCCTTCGATCACGACGACCGGTCCATCGTCCCGGGTCCCGGACCAGGGGGCCTCGCCGGCCATGACCCTCCTGGCCAGACCGTCCCCTTCGTGGACCCGGACGCGGTCGGTGAAGTAGAGCATTTCCTGCTGGACTGAATATCCGGTGACCATCTCGACTCCAGCCGGAGCTGCGTGGTCCAGGGCCAGGGCCAGGTCGCGGCCGCCTCCCGGGTCGCGATGCATGGGCAGGATGGTGAAAATGATATTTCCCACAGCCAGGACAGACACCACGGCTCCAGCCAAAGGCAGACCGTGGAAGGCTCGCGGCAAATCAGCGACCAGGATCATACCGAGAAGCCACAGGGGCAGCAGGGTGGCCAGAAAAAAATCGGCGTCCGATGGCATCCACCACAGGAAAAACAACAGGTAGACGGCCAGGAACACCAGACTGAACAGGCGCAACCGAACGAATGGGGCCTTCCTGCGGATGCGGTCGATGTGCCAGGCCACCAGGCCGAAAATGGCCGCCGACATGGTCAGGCTACCGAGCAGGGCCGCGCCGCCGGGAACCGGCAGGATCATCCTCAGCTGGCTGACCGCCAGAAGAGAAACACCGCTCCGCGAGTAGTAGCCGAAGTTTCCCCAGGCCTCGATCGGTGCCCTCGCGTAGGACAGGGTGAAGGCCCAGAATCCGCCCGGAGCACCTTCTGCCCGGAATCCGGCAGCGTAGATAATCAGGACCAGGCCGGCGGCCGCGCCCAGGGTAAGGATCGCTCGCCCCTTGCCGGTCGACCAGGCCACGCCCAGTGGGCCGGGGGCCATCAGCGCCATCAGGGGAAGGACAAAAAGCACATTGGTCTGGTGATACAGGACAGCAAGGGCCAGCACCGGTGCCAGAAGCCAGGGACGGACCGGGCGGACCGCAGCAAGGGCAGTCGCCAAAGCCAGGCACGCCAGGGC
>DAOWLV010000316.1 GCA_030643455.1 Candidatus Krumholzibacteriia bacterium
CTCTTTGACCCGCAGGCCGGGCAACTGAGCTCGCCGCTGGCAAGCTCTGCGGCCGAGAGCAGTTCTTCGAAATTATGTCCGCACTTCTTGCAGGTGAACTCGAAAATCGGCACGTGACAACCTCCTGGCCGATGGCCAAGGATAACCATCCAGGGCAATAATTCCTACTGGGACAACCGGTCCCCGGAATCCGGAATGTCCTCTTGGGTGGGCCCCTGATCCTTCAAATCGTCTCGATCACCGATCGAGCAGCTGGCAGGGCCTCAGCCGGGCTTGATGCCAAACCGGGGGAAAACGAACTGCACGATGATGAAGTACAGGACCACGAATAAAATGAACTTTTCCATCGACGGTCCTTTCAGGTCCCATCATCGGCATCTGGCTATCTACATTCGCAGTTTATTAACTGAAAAGGTAGTAAAGAACCCCTCCCTGTCAAGGGGCAGCTGCTAGCAGGTGTTGATAAATTCCTAGAACGTTCCTTTCACCCATCCCCCGTCCGACACGAGGCATTGCCCGGTTATGTAGCCCGCTCGGGCAGACATCAGGAACAGGACCAGAGCCGCGAGTTCTTCCGGTTCGCCCAGGCGCCCCAGCGGGATTTCGGCGGTCCAGTCGTCGAGGACATCCTGCCTGGTGCATCCCGTCAGTTCGATCTTCTTGGTGATCAACCGTTCGACGGCGCTGGTCGTATGGAAACCGGGTGCAACCGAGTTGACGGTCACCCCGCACGGTCCACCCTCCAGAGCGAGGTTCCTGGTCAGGGCGTGGACTGCCGGGCGCATCACGCTGGACAGAAGCAGGTTTTCCACCGGTTGCAGGACGCTGACCGATGTGATCTGCACGATACGACCCCAGCGCCGAGCCATCATGCCGGGCATCACCAGACGACACAGCCTCACGGCGCTTTCCAGGGTCAATCGGTAGGCCGCTTCCCACTGGTCGAGATCCAGTTCGGCAAAGGTGCCGGCCGGTGGGCCGCCGGCATTGACCAGCAACAGATCGATCCCTCCCCAATCCTTTTCGAGGTCGGCGACGAAACCGGCTACGGCCTCTCCATCGGTGACATCCATGGCCCGCGTGACCACCTCGCCGCCCGCACCGCCATAGGCTTCCTGTCCCGCGGCCCTGACGTCCTCCGCCGCTTCGCTCAGTTCGCTTTCGCCGCGCGCGCAAATGGCAACGCTCGCACCTTCAGCCGCCAGCTGGAGGGCCACCGCCCGGCCAAACCCCCGTGAAGCAGCCGTTACCAGGGCGGTTCGGCCCTTGAGTCCCAGATCCATTTTTTCTCGCCCTACCGTTCAAGGTCATGTCGCAGCGGTCGATAATCGAGTCAATGGCAAGTTCTATCGCCACCATGTTAGGTGATAGGGGGGATTTGTCACTCCCGGAGTAGAATCCGCCTTTTGGATGAATACAGAGGACGATCCTGAATGAGCAAGGGCCCGCAAACCGCATTGGAACGTTACATCCTCAAACGCGGTGGAGATCTTGATCTTTTCTACCAGAAGTTTGAAGGTTCCCTGCCGGAATACAAACTCCTCCGCGTCGTCTCCTGGCTGGTCATCCTGGCCGTTGTTACCTACTTCGCCATTCCAGACAGCCCGGACCCCATCCAGTTGACTTATGAGCTGGACCTGGACAAAGCGCCGACCGGCAGTCTTGTCATCACCCTGATCGCCGAAGGCGATCTGCCCCGGCGCATGAATCTCGAATTTCCGCCGGGAGTATTCTGGGATCTCAGGAACGGGGTCCACCCCCACAGCGCCACGGCCCATGAACTGAAACCGGATGGTAGCAAGGGTAAACCCCTGACCGTCGACAGGACCCGGGAGGGGTGGCGGGTCGGTACCCGTGGTGTCAGTCGGGTGGGGTTCATCTATCAGGTCGATTTCAACCAGATCCAGGGTCAGGATCTGGATGTGCGGCGTCACATCTCTTCTCCGGTTGCCGGCGGTCTGAGGGCGGCCGGGTTCGAAATCTTCCTGCAGCCCGTCGGCCCGGAAATCGATGGCATCACCGTCACGATTCACAATCCCGACGACCTCCAGGTACTTGTGCCCTGGCCGGCCCTGGTCAGAAGCACTTCCCGGGTCGCGAAAAACCAATCCCCGCCTCCGGCCCAGCTGGCAAACATCAGCCAGGGCCAGGGTTTCCTGCCCGCGGCGGGTGTGGCCCCCATGAACGATACCGATCCGGACAAGGCCCCATCCACCCCGCCGGTGCCCTCGAACCTGATGTTCCACCCCCTGAACCTGGCTGACCTCAACAACGCCTTGCTGATTTGCGGCAACCTTCAGGTTGTCTCCACCCAGGTCCGTGAATGCGTCATCCAGCTGGCGACCGACCATTCCTGGAAATTCCCCCTGAGCAGTGCCCTGGACATGGTTCGCCGGATCGCCCGGACGGAAATGGGCTTCTTCGGTTCGGCTCCCACCTCCCAGATCACCGTGATCCTGGCCGCGAACCGGATCACCGGGGAAGAGAATTTCGACATCTACGGTGTCCACACCGGCAGTTCCGTTCTGATAATGATGGACCCCAACATCACCTGGGGAGATCTCGAGGATCAATCGGCCAGTGTCATCGCCCATGAGATGTTCCACGGTTGGCTGGGGGAAGCGATCCCTCAGAGGGACCCGGACATGCTGTGGTTCACCGAAGGCGCCACCACCTGGTACGCTGCCCGGATGCTGACCGCTGCAGGCATCTGGAGTCCGGACCATGCCCGGGCCATCCTGGAAGCACGCCTGGATCGTGACTACCAGAAGAATACCCTGAAGAGCAGGATTTCCGTGGCTGATGCCGCGGCCGAGGTGATGGCCGGGCCCAACAAGGTCCGCTTCGCCTACGCCGGCGGGGTGGTCGCCTGCATGAACCTGGATCAGTGGATGGCCGAAAACACCGGCAAGCGCCGGCCCCTGGACCAGGTCCTGCGCCACCTCTACGAAAACCGGGACGGCTCGCCCCTTACCCGTCTGGCCTTCGAAACGGCCGTCCTGGAGGTCACCGGACTCGACTGCAGCGTCTGGTTGGATGAACATGTTTATACCAAATCTCACTTGCCCACTGCTATTCGGTTGATATAACTTCTCCATTGATCGCCTACGGGATTTCTCGTCACTCCGGGGACGTCGTTCCGCCACCTCCTGTGGCGGAATGACTCGGCATTCCGGGGCCTCCGCCATCCATGGCTCCGGGCCCTTCATGACGCCCCATCGTGATGAAACACCCCGCAGTCAATCAATCAGCAAGTCATATCAGCACAATTTAGACAGGTGGTTGAATGGACATGGGTCAGGACTCCAAAAAGAAGTTTTCTCGAACCCTCGTTACCAGTGCCCTGCCGTATGCCAACGGGGAAATTCATCTCGGGCATCTTGCCGGGGCTTATCTTCCCGCGGATATATTCGTGCGGTTCCTGAGAATGCGTGGCGAGGAAGTGCTGTACATCTGCGGCAGTGACGAATACGGGGTGCCGATTACCCTGACCGCCGAAAAGGAAGGCATCACCCCCAAGGAGCTGGTCGACCGGAACTACGCCTCGATCAAGAAGTCCTTCGAGGGTTTCGGGATGAGCTTCGACAACTTCAGCCAGACCAGCCGTGAAATCCACACCCAGACCGCACAAGCCTTTTTCAGCGACCTGCATGCCCAGGGGCTGTTCAAGCAGAAAACCACGGATCAGTACTACAGCCCGACCCAGGACCGCTTCCTTCCCGACCGTTACATCGAAGGGACGTGTCCCAGGTGCAAGACCGAGGGCGCCCGGGGTGGCGAATGCGAAAGCTGCCTGTCCACCTTCGGTTCCACCGAGCTGATCGATCCGCACAGCGTCCTGGACAACAGCCCCCTCGAACTGAGGCCCACCACCCACTGGTTTTTTCCCATGGGCGACTGGCAGGACAAGTTGTCGGCCTTCATCGATGACCACCCCGAGTGGAAGGACAACGTCCGGCAATACTGCCGCGGATATTTCGATAGCGGCCTTCAAGACCGTGCCATGACCCGCGACCTGGGTTGGGGTGTTCCCGTTCCCTTGCCCGACCACGACGGCAAGGTGATGTTCGTATGGTTCGAGGCGCCCATCGGCTACATCTCCTCCACCCGCGAATGGGCCGCCGCCCAGGGCGACCCCGAAGCCTGGAAAACATGGTGGCAGGACTCCGGCACCCGGCTGGTGCACTTCATCGGCAAGGACAACATCTTCTTCCACGCCATGCTGTTCCCGGCCATGCTCATGGCTCATAGTGAGGACTACATCCTGGCGGACAACGTACCCGCCAACGAATTCCTGAACCTCGAAGGGCAGAAGCTTTCCACCAGCCGCGGCTTTGCCGTCTGGCTGCCCGAATTCCTGGAGAAATTCCAAGCCGATCCCCTGCGCTATACCCTTGCCCGGAACGCGCCCGAGACCCGGGACATGAAC
>DAOWLV010000361.1 GCA_030643455.1 Candidatus Krumholzibacteriia bacterium
GTCGGTGCTGTTATAGGTGACGGACAATGTTGCTTCGCTCTCCTCATTATCACCATCGACCGCCCAGCCCCTGTTGCCGGAAATGAAGGTGAAATACATGGGGAAGTTACCGGTGTCACCGGCCCCGGGCCCGGAAAACCCCTGTGCAATGCCGCCCACAGTGCCGGGGGAATCCAGGTACTGGAACGACATGGTGAACAGTGGGGCGAACTGACCAAAATCGTGGGAGGCGAAATCTCCCGACCAGGACCCTTCCCCGTGGATGGTCAATCTCCAGAAACATTCGCAGGTCCCATATTCAACCAGGTTCCTGCCCTGGGCGGTATCATCGGCCACGCTGGTGGCAACCACGACCACGGTCCCGCTTCCCGAGCCGGGCGCGGTATAGTTTCCGGTGGTGGAGTCGATTTCTCCCGCGTCCGAGGGTCCACCGGTGTCGGGATCCTCGAGGGTCCACACCACTTCCTGATCATCGGTCCCCTCCACCGTGGCGGTGAACTGTTCGGGTTCTCCGTTTTCCACACATCCGCCGGGGGGGGAAATGAACACTTCAACGTTTTCGTGGCGGATGGTGACGAAACCCTTGCGAGGGGGCTCCCCGCTGACGCGGATTCCTCCCCGGCTGGTTGATTCCACGGTCACCTGGAAGGGGTAGTCCTCCTCGCTGCTCGGTGTTTTCAGGGGGCGTGTGGTAGGGCCGTTCGTTTCGTCGCCGATCCCGTCGTCCCAGGAACCCTTCTGGGTTTCCCAGGACAGGGTTTCGGTTTCGGCGTGTTGGATGGCCGCGGTGATGTTCACGTTTTGACCGGGAGTCTGAACCGTGTACACGTCCGAAGAGACATTCACGATGATGGTGTTGATGGTCAGGGCCACGTCGCGATGGATTTCCCGGCGGGCGAACATGCTGGGCTGGGCGGCCACGCGGAAGATATCCGATCCGACTTCCAGGGGGCGTATCTGGCGCGAGGCCAAATCGACCGTGAACCGGCGATTCATGACCTGGGCGGTGCTGAAGGGCAGGTCCGTGATGTCCACCACCCATTGCTGGGGACAGAATTCGATGAACCGCCCTTCCCGGGCGCCCAAGTACTCACCCAGGCCCATGTTCACCCCGGTAACCGCCACATCGCCCAGAAACGCGCTGTTGCGGATCTGGATGATCTGCGGAGCGCTCAGAAATGGACCCAGGACCGAAAGAGCCATGTTGCCCAGAGCGCTGTCAGCCGTCCAGCCGGATGAAGCGGCGGTGACCATGACCTGCGACCACTGTGCGAATCCCGTCTCGTCCTCCGGGAAATCCGTGCGGTCAACGGAGTAGTCGAGGTGGGTCAGGCTGCTGGGATAGACTCCCGCCAGGAACTGGCCGGCGGCCTGGTAGGCGGCCAGACCGGCACCCGCGACCGAAAATGCCACCCCGTGACCGGGTATGACACCGCCTACGCTCAGGACCAGTCCGAGTTTGCTCAGGGTCTGGCCGGCGGGGCTGTCCGGGTTGGTTGCCGCATCGCTAATGGCTCCGACAAACATGGCGTCCGAAAGTTGCTGGGCGGTGGAAATAGCCGGGCCCGCGTTGGTGCAGGCATCAGATGATTTACCGCCTCCGACGGGCGGAAGCATTTTCAACCCGAGCTGGTCGAAAGCGTCGATCTCGTCCAGGAGAATCTTGTCCAGCGGCGCGAAAGCAAACATGCGGTCGAGAAGTTCGCGTTCGGTTGCGTTCAGGAATTCGTCCTCGTTGGCGACCAGGCTCGCCAGGTCGGTGTTCCCATCACCGGATTCAACGTAGCTTTGCGCGATCTTGAGCGAAAGGAGTTCCGGAGGCGTGGCGTCGAAGGTCATGTCTTGAAGCGCGGAAAAACTCGTCCCGGCCCAGACGGCCCGCTGTTCGATGTGGGCACGAATGGCATCAACGAGGCTGGCGAAAGTGCCGGGGGCCTCCGGCAGCGCGGCCACGTCCAGGTGCAGGTCAGGTCCATGGCTGTTTCCGTCTGACACCTGGAGGCGAATGGCCCCGCCCTCGTTGGGCAGGGTCGGATGAAAAGGCGCCCGAATAAACGGCCCCTCGGCATCCTGGTCAATTGGAATGACAAGCGGTCCACCCTGATCCAACAGGAGGTGCACCACGTAGTTGGCCCCGTCTTTTTTGGTGGGCAGTCCCTGCAGGCGAACCTTGCCGAGGCTGGTGGTGGAATCCGTGGATAGAGTCACGCTATCCAGAGGGTCCGGCACCGGTTCCGTGGGATCGGAGTCATCTCCACACCCCACGGGAATCAAAACAAAGAGCAGGAAGATGAGGTATCGCGAACTCCAACGCATGCCGGGCTCCTTACGGAAATAATGAGAATATTGTTCTTTCATAGGGAATTACGGAAAGTGGGCAGGAAAAAGGACATGCGATTTTTCGATTTTGGGAATTTCAATCGAATTTATTTCCCCATTGGCCCGCCATACTTCCGGGAAAAGTTTTGCCCTTGTGGGATGAGGATTGATCTGGTAGGCTCTCGGCGTAGCCCGTTCATCAAAAAAACATCACCTTCGCAACCCACAGGAGACATCTAAAACCCACAGGAGGACCCCAAATGAAACAGATCTTGATAATGACCCTCATTCTCTCCCTGGTGCTGGCAACTGTCGCTCTTGCCGAACCGAAACTCCCGGACACCAAGGACGCGGTTATTCAGAACCCGGTACTCCTGGTGATCACAGGCACCCTCGATGAGAACTCCCCCACCTGGGACCGTGGCTACAACAACGTTGATGCCCCGGATCTCAGCTGCAACTTCCCGCTGCTCGACTCCCTCGACGGACAATACTACGATGTATTCTGCGTCACCGGTACGGACGACAATCCCGTCGAGATCATCGTTGACGCAGCCGCGACCACCGTCGGCGACACACACATGGAACTCTACTGCGATCCCTTCGATCCCATGAACCCGCTCGAGCAAGCGGTGTTCTCGGACGACGATGACGGTGAGGGGCTGATGAGCGCCTTCACCCTGGAGGACGGTCTGGTCCTGAGCGGCGGCGACTACTGGCTGGTGCTGACCACCTTCTCGTCCGGCGACATGGGTGACTTCGTCCTCAACACCAGCGACAACGTGATCATCTGCGGCGGCGTGGCCGTCGAGAACCAAACCTGGTCCCATCTGAAGAGTATCTACCGCTAATCGGCGATTCACTCGACACAGCGCCCCGGTCTCCTTGAGAGACCGGGGCGCTTGAGCATCAGGGAATGTCATGGGGGAAAAATTTCCTTTCTCAACCGTTCGGTTGAATATATATTAACCCACATGGTAGAAAAAAATCACATCCGCCAAGAATGCTCGAGTGACGAGCTGGATCGCACCTTCGGTGCACTATCAGATCCATCGCGCCGTCAGATCATCGAGCTATTGCGTGAGTCGGGCGAAATGAAAGTGACCGACGTGGCGGAAGTGTTCTCCATGAGTCTCAACGGCGTTTCAAAACACATCAAGGTGCTTGAGCGCGCGGGTCTCATTGTCCGTCGTATTGACGGACGTGAGCACTGGTTGGGCATCAACTGGACCAGGCTTCAGCCTGCCTACGAGTGGCTTCATTTTTACCGGCATTTCTGGAATGCGCGACTGGACGCCCTCGTTGACTACGTCCAACTCAACATTGA
>DAOWLV010000150.1 GCA_030643455.1 Candidatus Krumholzibacteriia bacterium
CTGCACGGCCAACTCCTGTCGCAGCCAGATGGCCGAGGCCTGGGCTCACAGTTTATTTCCCACTGGCTGGACCGTGCTCAGCGGCGGCCTGTTGACGTACCCCATTTCGGATAATACGCGCGGCGCCATGTCCGAAGTGGGCCTGGACATGGCCGGCCAGGAAACCAAGACCTTTGATCAATTCGATCTGGACAGCTTTGACCTGGTGGTCACCCTCAGCAACGAAGCCGGTCGTTATCTGCCCCGCCTGGCCGATCCGGGGCGGCATCTGCGCCGGCCGGTCACCGATCCCATGTCGGCCACCGGTTCACCCGAGGAGATCCAGGCCGCCTTTCGACTGGGCCGCGACCGGATCAAGCAGATCGTCCAGGACATCCTGGCTGACCTTCCGCATATTTGATTTAAATCCAATATGTTATTTTCCGGACAAAAAATGACCAGAAAACCATGAATCTTCCGGCAGGGTTGAGGAGTGAACTTCCAGGAAAACCGGGAAAAAAAATTAAAGTGGCCATTGGGGATCAGAACCCGGATTTACCTGGAATTTCCCCGGGTTTCAAAACACGGGCCGACCCGGAATCCCCCCGCGTGAAATATTTACTTTGATGCCGCCCCCGGGAAAATATTATTGTCCGTCCACCCCCACAAGGGGGTGTGGTTATCGAGGTTGGATTACCCCCATATGTTGGGGTGATTTCCATATAGAACATCAAACTTGACCTCATTTTTCCTCAAGACAGGAAAATGATCGGCGGGTTGCGAATCCATCCTTCCCGGGTCAGGTGGACCAATTCAACTCAAGAACCAAGTCCTGTATTTTCAGGGGTTCAGATGGATCTGAACAAAGGAGAATGGATCATGGCGGATCGCATCAACCAGGAAGAGTCTGTCAATATGCAGGCTCCAAGCCGCGACTTTGCAGAGGACGGAACCCGGGGACCAGCCGCGGCTCGATTGGAAATGGATTCGGTTGATATCAAGGACCTGGCCGATGATGGCCTCAAGGCCTCCCGGGCCGAGGTCAAGGACCCTGTGCGGCTCAAGGGCAAGGGCCTGACCCTCGAGCGGAAGTACACCACCGAAGGTGTCGATCCCTTCGATGCCATCGAGTGGGAGCTGCGGACCGCGTCCATCGCCAACGACAAGGGTGAGACCCTGTTCCGGCAGGACGATTGCGAAATTCCCCGATCGTGGACCCAGATGGCCACCAACGTGGTTGTCTCCAAGTATTTCAGGGGCGGTCAGGGCTCGCCGGACCGTGAAACCAGTGTGCGCCAGCTCATCGACCGGGTGGCCAATACCATCGCGGACTGGGGCATCAAGGACGGATACTTTGCCGCGCCCGACGACGCCGAGATCTTCCGCGCGGAATTGCGCCACATGCTTGTCAACCAGCTGGCCGCCTTCAATTCACCCGTCTGGTTCAATGTCGGCGTGGAGGACAGGCCCCAGTGCTCTGCCTGTTTCATCAACGCCGTCGAGGATTCCATGGCCAGCATCCTGGATCTGGCCAAGACCGAAGGTCTGCTGTTCAAATACGGCAGCGGCACCGGCAGCAACCTGTCCACCTTGCGCTCGAGCAGGGAAAGCCTTTCAGCCGGGGGATCGGCCAGCGGGCCCGTATCCTTCATGCGCGGCTTCGACGCCTTTGCCGGCGTGATCAAGAGCGGCGGCAAGACCCGGCGTGCGGCCAAGATGGTCATCCTCGACGTCGATCATCCCGATATCGAGGAATTCATCAACTGCAAGGTGAATGAGGAAAAGAAGGCCTGGGCCCTGATGGACCAGGGTTATGACGGCTCCTTCGGCGGCGAGGCCTACGACTCCATCTTCTTTCAGAACAGCAACAACTCGGTGCGGGTGAGCAACGAGTTCATGCGTGCGGTGGAGGATGACACCGATTGGACCACCCACGCGGTGGTCGATGGCCGTCCGATGGACACCTACAAGGCGCGGGATCTGATGCAGAAGATCGCCGAAGGTACTCACATCTGCGGCGACCCGGGCATGCAGTTCGACACCACGATCAACGACTGGCACACCTGCAGCAACACCGACCGGATCCACGCGTCGAATCCCTGCAGCGAGTACATGTTCCTGGACAACTCGGCGTGCAACCTGGCATCGCTGAACCTGATGAAATTCCGCCGCGAAGACGGGGAATTCGACGTCGAATCATTCCGCTACGCCAGCAGGGTGATGATCCTGGCCATGGAAATCCTGGTGAGCAACAGCAGTTACCCGAGGGAGGAAATCGAGGCCAACAGCCACCGTTTCCGACCTCTCGGTCTGGGCTACGCCAATCTGGGCGCCCTGCTCATGGACCGTGGGCTGCCCTACGACAGCAACACCGGGCGGGACTTTGCCGCGGCCATCACGGCTTTGATGTGCGGTCAGGCCTACCTGACCAGTGCCGAGCTCGCCAGCCAGATCGGCCCCTTCGAGGGGTACGCTGAAAACCGCGAGCCCATGCTCGAGGTGATCAGGAAGCACCGGGCTGCCGTGAACGGCATCACCGCCAACCGGGTGCCCGAAACACTGCTGGACGAGGCCGAGACCGTGTGGCGCGAGGCTTACGCCCTTGGTCACGACTACGGTTATCGCAATTCCCAGGTCACGGTCCTGGCTCCGACCGGCACCATCGGTTTCCTGATGGATTGCGACACCACCGGCGTGGAACCCGACATCGCCCTGGTGAAGTACAAGAAACTGGTCGACGGCGGCATCATGAAGATCGTCAACAACTCGGTCCCCGACGCCCTGGAAAACCTGGGTTACACCGACGAGGAAATCGAGGCCATCGTCCAGTTCATTGCCGACCACGAAACCATCGAGGGCGCTCCCGAGCTCAAGGAAGAGCACTTGCCGGTGTTCGATTGCGCCTTCCGGCCGGCCAACGGCGAGCGGTTCATCCACTACATGGGCCATCTACGCATGATGTCGGCTGTGCAGCCCTTCCTGTCCGGGGCCATCAGCAAGACAGTGAACCTGCCCACGGACGCCACTGTCGACGAGATTGCCCAAACCTATCAGGAAGCCTGGAAGATGGGATTGAAGGCCGTCGCCATCTACCGGGACAACTCCAAGCGCCTGCAGCCGTTGAATATGGGCAAGAAGGCGGACGTGGGCGTCCAGGCGGATGACCACAACGCGCCACCCAAGCCCAAAAGGGTGCGCCTGCCGGACGAGCGCCAGGCGGTGACCCACAAGTTCTCGATTGCCGGTCACGAGGGTTACCTCACCATCGGCCTGTACCCCAACGGCAAACCCGGTGAGATGTTCATCTCCATGGCCAAGGAAGGCTCCGTGGTCAGCGGCCTGATGGACAGCTTCGCCACCAGCGTGTCGATCATGCTGCAGTACGGTGTGCCGCTGAAGGTGCTGATCAACAAGTTCTGCCACGCGCGGTTCGAACCCAGCGGATTCACCAGCAACCCGAATATTCCCATCGCCAAGTCGGTGATGGACTACATCTTCCGCTGGATGGACATGAAATTCGGGGAACATGCCGGTGATGCCGACGGCACCGTTCCCGACGGAGCGGACGACACCCGTGAGGCCATGTCCCTCAAGGAAAAGGAAATGAGGGCGGCCACGGGAATGAAGGCCATGGAGGCCGTAGACGGCGGCCCGACCCGGATCACGATGGAAGTCGAACATCACGTTTATCAACAACAGGCCGACAGCCCACCCTGTCCCGAATGCGGTTCGGTGACGGTGCGCAGTGGGGCCTGCTACAAGTGCCACAACTGTGGAGCAACCACCGGTTGTAGCTAGAACCAGCAACGCCCGCTCATGCGAATCGATGGAGCGAGCTTGAGGCAAAGGACTGCCAGGAACCCCGGTGGGAAAGGACTTCCACCGGGGTTTTTTTCATGATCCACCGAGGACAATTCCATACAGATCTGTATGTGTCCCCTTACAGGAAATTGTTCTCCCCGCCGGAACTCAAATGCCTTTCATTACCAACAATTTTTCTAACCTGTTGCAGTGCAGATTCTTGACTGCTGCCAGGCACAATACCAAGGTCCTGGCCCGTATCTTGTAGTTCCCCTACCGGACCAGACGGCAACCAGATGGCATATCAGGGCAGGGCCAATCGGTTGTGTGTTTATTGATTGACAAATTTCACAATGGCGTCTAGCCTGATCGAACTTGCCCGGGAAGGGGGACACTCCCGTCATAACAAGATAAATCCGAGATCCCAATTTATTCCATACGGGACCGTTCCGCAGTCGCGAACAATATGTCACTGCGTCCCGGTTCCAACAAACGGAAGAGGATGCCATGAAAATTATCAAAAATTTTCCCGTTCTTCTGGTACCGATCCTGATCCTGGCCGGAATGCTGTTCCTGTTCGGTTGTTCCGAAGAAACACCGCTGGATCCCGCCTTGACCGGAACGGAAAGCTCCAGTGACGAAGATCCGTTCATCCTGGCCGAGGACAAAGGTATTGAAATCGAACGCCAGGACGGCAGCATCACCCCATCGGAACTGGTGACTGTCGATTGCTTCGGCCGCCCGTTGACGCTCTGGCCCTACACCGGCGCCAAGCTCGACGGCGTGCCGATGGATCCGGTCAACCTCATCTTCACCGGCAACGCCGATCCCGTGCAGATCCGGGCCGCGCTGCTTGGCCTGGATGGGGACCGGTCGGCGCTCGGTCTGCCGGACGCCTATCCCTTCAACCAGGTGTGGAAAGACTGCATGGGCGGCGGGGTCCAGTCCACCTACGCGGACGAGGGCCGGTGGCTGGGTTCGGTCATTCAGCTCACCCTCGGTGACTACGAGCCCATTCGCTTCCATCTGCGCCTGTTCCGTACGGCCGCGCTCGGTGACGACGGTTTGCCCATCACCATCGGGGCAGCCCATTTCGAAGTGCTGATTCCCGGCACCACCGACCATCAGGTTCTCAGCTGGAATGCGGCCAAGGATATCGTGGTTGGTGACATGATACGTTCCGGTTTGCTCAATCAATCCGTAGATCTGATGCCCACCGGAGTGATCACCGCGGCGCCGACTTTCCGGTACATCATCCCCGCGGTCTACAACGGGTTGCCGCCTGAACTTCTGGCCATGATCGGCGGACCGCCGCCGCCGGTGGAAGATCCCGTAGGCATTCCCAACGACGGCGTGGCCATGATCGTCCGCCTCGCCGGAGCGGCGACCGTGACTCCTGGCGAGTTCCAGGACATGGTGACCATCGAATTCGGCCAGTTCGTGCCGCGGCCCTTCTGCAATTCCGGTCCTTATGATTTCCTCTGGATCGAGGGTTCGGTGGATTTCCACAACAGGGCCAAGGTGGACCGTCGCGGCCGGTATTCCTACAGGGGTGGCTACGAGGGGTTGTTGACGGCCACTCCGGTCGATATCGAAACCGGCCAACCCATCGGGCCTTCCTTCACCGCGGACGTGAGGGGCAACCAGCACGGATTCTTGCAGAACAACAACGCGCGGGTGCGGGCCTTCGACAAGAAGATCACCCACGAGACCGGAGGTCCCCAGATCGAATTCATCAGTCTGAGGATCGCCGAGAGGGGCGCCGATCGTTACCGTGGGTTCTACAAGTGCCTGGATGAGGAATAGGATTAAGGGCAGCCCTGCCCAGGGCTTCGGCCCATGACGAGGGAAACCCGGCGGCCCCCCCGCCGGGTTTCTTTAAAATCCCCGGTTAACGCAATGCGGTGCCGATGGCGGCCATCATCTCGGGATCGTCGGGTTTTGTGCGCGGGGCGAAGCGGGCGATGATCCTGCCGTCCTTGCCTATCAGGTACTTGGTGAAGTTCCAGGTGGGTTCTTCCAGACCGGTGCTGGTCAACCAGGTGTAGATCTCGCCCTTGTTGCGGCCCTTGACCTTCACCTTCTCGAACATCGGAAAGGTGACCCCGTAGTTGGCGTTGCAGAATTCCTGGATCTCGGCTGGAGTGCCGGGTTCCTGGCCCATGAAATCGTTGCTGGGGAAGGCCAGGATCACGAACCCATCGTCTTTCAATTCCCCGTAGAGGGTTTGGAGACCCTCGTACTGGGGTGTCAGACCGCATTTGCTGGCGACGTTCACCACCAGGGCGACTTGGCCCCGCCAATCCGCCAGTTCCGATGGTTCGCCTGCCAGGGTGCTGGTCTCGAGGTCCCAAAATACGTTTTTGGATTCACCGGTGGGTTTCTGGCTCCCGGTGGACAGGGCGCCTCGCAGGAAAAATATACTGACCGCCGAGGCGATCAGGATGGCCAGGGCGATGACGATGATTACTGTTTTCATGCGTTGTCTTCTTTCAGGAGATTCACGGCCGCAGCCAATGACCGAGCGCCACCCCGATGAAGGTGGCGACCGCGTAACCCAGGGTTCCGCACAAGATAGCCGGAAGAACCAGGGTCTCCCACCGGCGGGCCACGGCCATGGCCGCAGCGGTGGTCGGCCCGCCCATGTTGGCGTTCGAGGCGATGATCATCTCCGACAGATCGAGGCGCAGCAGCCAGCCCGCCAGCAGCAGGAAGATCAGGTGGATCGTCAGGATCAGGGCGGCGAACACGAACAGCACGGGTCCGACCTTCATCACCACCAGGACGTTGGCGCTCGCGCCGATCACCGCGAAGAATATCTGCATCAGAAACGTGCCCAGGACTTCGGCGCCGGTCAGTTTCGCGAACTGTCCGGGCAGGGCGGTGGCCAGGGCCACGGTCAGGGCGGTGACCACCAGGATGCCGGCGCCTCGCCAACCGGTCAACGAAGCCAGGCCGAATCCGACCGCGCACAGGCCCAGGGCGATGGCCAGCGACAGGGAGGCACCCTGAACATGGGGCAAGGCGGCTGCGGTTCGGCGGCTGTCGTCAAGCGCGGTGGATCCCTCGGCCACCGCCGTATGACGCTTCACGTAACGGGAGCGCAACCAGGCCACCGACGGCAACGCGAAAAGGACGAGGAAATACAGCGCCATCACCAGGTTGTCGGCGGCCACGCCGGCGCTCAACAGGTCGCCTGACCTGAGGCCCACCGCCTCGGCGGTCGCGGCGTAGTTCATCGACCCGCCGATGTAGGTGGCCGAAAAGATACTCGCCAGTTTCCAGCCCTCTTCGCCCAGGGGAACCACGTGAAACGCGATGATCGTGCCGATGATCGTTCCAATGCCGCCGATCACGAAGGCCAGCAGGGTGGGGCCCGCCTCCCGCAGGATCCGGCGCAGATCGGCCCGGAACAACAGCAGGGGAATGGCCAGCGGGACCAGATAACCCCACACCACGTCGTAGGCGGGCACTCCGTCGGCGGGGATCACGCCCAGGTTGGACAGCGTGAAGGTGAAACCCATGGTCAGGATGGCGCCGGAGAGCTTGCGGCCGACCCTGGTGTTTTCGGCCCGGAACCCGAAGGC
>DAOWLV010000249.1 GCA_030643455.1 Candidatus Krumholzibacteriia bacterium
GGCCAAGGTCAAGGGTTACGGGACCAGCGGCAACGGCCTGCCCTACCTGGTGGCCGACGGGCTCGGACAGGGTGATCCACCATCGGCGAGCCCGTCTACTGAACAGGGCATCACCCCGGCCTCCGCACTGGTCCGCGCCGTGGGGATCTGTCTGCTGACGCCGGTCCGGCCCCATCCCCACGCGGGTCTTCTGGGCGCGCTGATAAACCTGGGTGTGGGACTGGTCGACCGTCCCAGCAAGATCTTGTTGCATGAAGACATCAGGCCGGTGGTCAACACGCCGTTGTGTGCAGGCTGCGGTTCCTGCCAGGCCGTCTGCCTGTTCGACGCAATCGCCATCAACGCGGGCCGGGCTTTCATCGACCATGAAAAATGCACCGGCTGCGGGGAATGCATGAACGTCTGCTTCATGGCGGGGATCAGCCCCGAAGAGGCGGCCGGCATTCCGCTGTTCCAGAAAAAGGTCGCCGCCGCCGCCCTGGTCGCCCGGGATTCCGTGACCGGGGGCAAACCGGACCGGGCCGGATTTATCAATCTCCTGTTTCGCCAGGATAGAAGGTCCGGCGTCGCGCGTGCCCGGGGCCGGGAGCGCCTGGGGGATATCGGGGTGCTGGCCTCGCGGGATCCGGTGGCGCTTGACCAGGCCACCTGGGATCTGATCGTTCAGAGGATGGACGGACCGCTGGCGAAATGGAGCGGCTTTTTGCAGGAGCCGGGGCCGCTTTTGGAGCGGGCCGAGGAGCTGGGGCTGGGGGGGCGCAGTTACAGGATTGTGGATTCCTGAAACTCCCTTTTCAGCAACCCTCTACGGGGAAAACGTCACCTGCATGAGACTGTATTCGAACCACGATCCCAGAACCAGGGTAGCAATGCAGTCCAGGTCGGAATAAGTCGTTCTCCGCCACACATTCACCCAACCTCCGATTTCCGCTCCTCCGAGCGTGTAACGGAACATCCATGAACCTGGATCGTCGTTCAGCGGGATGTCCCCACCCGTCCAGTCGGCTTCGGTGACGGTGGTCATCGAGGATCCCTGGGTCCGGATTCGGGTGTTCTGACAACCCCAATCGATCACATTCAATCCCTGGGAATCCATGGTGATACTGAGCGAGCCTTCATCCCGGTAGTCGATATCCCCATCGGTCCAGGCGTCGTCCCAGTTGGCCGTGAAGGTCGTGCCCTGCCACTGCCCTTCCTTGTTATCCCATGTGAAGAAGATCGTACCGGATCCGCCGGATGGACATTCGTCTCCCTCGAAGTTCCAGTAGCTTGCCGCCGAACCGACCCTGATGTCGGCGAGCTGCATTTGGAACACGTTGTCGTTGGACGAAAGCATTTCCACTTCCACACTGACGTCGAGATGGTCGCTCCAGCCGGGGTCGTTGGACCAGTCCTTGGTGGCCAGGACCAGGAGATATTCATCGGCATCGTGAATCACATCCAAATCGCCGATGGTCAGACTGTCGATGCCCGAAGATATCAAACTCGGAAGGTTGACCAGGTTTGTGCGGAATACCGAGATCTTGACGCCGCCGGTCATCCGGATTCGCAGGGCATCAGCTTCACTTTCACCGCCGGCGTGGGCCAATTCGATGATCTCGCCAGCCGAACCGAAATCCGAAACCCTCAGATTGAAGCCGGAAATTTCCCCGATGTATCGTGGCGTGAGATTCATTTCGAAAAAGCCGCCAATGAGATCAATTCCCCCCAGGTTGTAGATCGTGCCCAGGGGCAGGCTCTGCTGGAAGAGAAGGCACCAGTCGGCAAGTGGCGGATCAAGTGTCGCCTGGAGCGCCTCCACGGAATTATCGTTGTGCAGCGCGAACTGGACATAGAGGTCGTTGACGGCTTCCACCCCTTGAACGTCGACCATGGCCTGGATGAACGATGCCATGCCGTAGCCGTACTCAGGTGCCAACAGTGTGGGGTGACCGGCGACGCCGGCAAAAGGAGCCCAGTAATTGCCTATGTTCATGGAACCCGGCCAGTTGAAATAGGGGTAAAAATGCTGTTCGCTCCAGCTGGCCGTCGCTTCATCAAACCAGAGGCGCGCATGGTTCAGGTGAATCCATTCCCTGGACGGGCGGTTGTCGAACCACATCTGTGCCAGATGAAACACTTCGTGCATATAGACCGATTTGAGAAGGTTGTTCGGTTCATGGCCATGAGGGGGCATCCGGAAGTGCCCTTTGCCGTGGCGCCCGCAGACGAAAGCGGCAATCGAGTTGTCGGGTGCAACCATGTAGGCCGCCACCGGCCAGATCGTATCCTGCTCGCCGAAATGGAAGCCCAGGTCGTAGAGGTGATCGTAGGCCTCCTCCAGCATATTCAGCGACCAGGCCGCCCGGGTGGCATCGAAGTTGGATTCGAGGTAGTGGACCTGGAAGTGTGTGCTGGGGGTCGTTGAGACCAGGCCCTCAGCGATGGCTGCATTCATATTGATCTCGGTCTTGTCACCGAAGTCGATGGGACCGCGCGTGAGCTGGGCCAGGCACCAGCCGGAGCTGTCGCGGCTGGCGGTCAGTTCCCAGAACAGTTCTCGCCCGACACTGCGGGCCTCGCGCAATTCACCGAGAAAGAGCGAAACCCCCTTGTTTCCGGTGACTCGGTGCAGGAACCGCAACCCCACAGCGGTGCCCAGGTCTTCAGGAAGGCCCTTGATTGCGTACACCGGTAGTCCCACCTGGCCGAAAGGCGCGGTGTCCGATTCGTCGAAAATCTGGAGCTCGGTATCCTCGGTCAGGGCACCGGCCGGTATGGTCAGGATCACCTCGTCGGATCGCAATTCGCCCCCTTCAGGGCCGATGGTGCCGCTGACGACGGGTGTATCCTGCGGGGGTGGATCCGGTGCCACGCCGTCGTCCCCACCGCAGCCGATCAGAAAAAGGACCAGGATCATTGAAATAAAAAGAGCGCGCACCCACATCTGACACCCCCCTGATTCGAAATCGAAAACCGCCCCGCTTCACGCCAAACCCACTTCCGATACCTGATTCTACCACAATTGGATGGAAAATTCAGGAGTCTCCAGACTTGGCCCCATGATCGATCCAGGAAACCCGGGGCCGGATCGTCATAAGGATGGACGGATCTTTGGTGAATGGCGGTGGTGCTGGTTTATCAAGCGGGACCGTGCGGAGTTGATGCTGGAAGCGCTGGCGGCTTTGGTGGAAACAAAGGAGTTACAGAACCAAAAGTTCCCCCGGGGGGACCTTTCAAGCCGGCCTCCGGTCCAGATCCCTGTCCATGAAAATCCCGCCCCGAGTGCGCCGGGAGGTACTGGCAAGGGACAAACACCGCTGCCGGGCACCAGGCTGCGGACGTACTCGGTTCCTGGAAATCCATCACATCGTGGCGCGGAACCGCGGGGGCAGCAATCACGCGGACAACCTTGTGACCCTTTGCGCAACCTGTCACAGGTTGTGGCATGAACGGGGAGGCGTGGCAGCCGTGGAAATTCCCGGAATCAAGGAAGTTGGAAACAAAACCGGGGTCCCGAAACCAACGCCCTGAGTTCCACCGAATCCCAGCCATTTTCTGGTGCAAAGCCCGGGAATGTGTTATCATAGTTCGCTCAAATCACGGTGGGGCTGGGGCGTACTGCATGGGGTCGGATCCGATCCGAAATCGTGCCTGGTATGTCCGCAGTAGTATCCAGAGGATCTTCAACGCGCCTTGACGCGATGCCAGCCCCGCCAGGACGTCGTCAAGGCGTGCTTTTTTGTGTCGAGTTCACGTGTATTTTGTCATAAGCAAGTCGTGACCATGGGGAGTTGAACCATGAACCGTTCCCTGCAGATCAGGGCAGGGCTGACAGCCGTCATCCTTCTGTTTTCCCTCTACGGGCTCTTGCCGACCTTCAAGGCATTGTCCATCTCTTCGGCGGAGCGCGAGGCCGCCCAGGACAATCCCGAGCGGTTGGCGGAAATCGCCGATATCGACGCCGCCGCCATCCGGCGCGGACTGGACCTCAAGGGTGGCATGTACCTGGTCCTGGAAGTCGACCAGGAAGGCATGAATTCCAGCGAGGCCGAAGACGCCCTGATGAGGGTCAAGGAGATCCTGTACAACCGGATCGACAAGTTCGGCGTGTCCGAACCGGAGATCACCACCTTCGGTTCCAGCCGGATCGTCGTGAAACTTCCGGGCCTGCAGGATCCCGAAAGGGCCAAGAACCTGCTGGGCAAGACCGCCCGGTTGGAATTCCGATTGGTTCGTCCCGACAACGAGATCCAGGAGGCGCTGGACAAGCTGGACAAGCTGTTCCTGGTTGACGCCGCCGCCGCCGACGCCGACACGCTGGAAGCGGTGGAGGCTGAAGAGGTCGCTGCCGAAGAGTCGGATGTCGAAGAACCGGATGTCGCAGTCGCCGAGGGTGACACTGCCACGGTCGCCGAGACCGACACCGCTTCGACTCCTTTCGGCGATCTGGACGGTGGCCTGGGTGATGACGATGTCCTGGCCGAAGCCGATGAGGCCTACCTCAGGGAACATCCTTTCACCGGTCTGCTGATCGCCCAGCCGGGCCTCCAGGGCAACACGCCCCTGTTCTGCAAGGAAGAGAACGTGGCCCGTCTGCAGGTCATGCTGGACGATCCCCGTGTCGCGCGCAAACTGCGCAACCTTGAGTTCCAGATGGGAATGAAGGCGGTCGATTTCGGACAGGGCCAGTCGTTGCGGCCCGTGTATCTGGTTGATGCCAAGGCCATCGTCACGGGTGACCAGCTGACCGACGCGCTTTCGACGGCCAATCCCGAACGGCCGGGCCAGTGGCAGGTCAACTTCTCGCTGAACAATCGCGGCGCCCGCTCTTTTGGCAAGACCACCGGTGAAAACGTTGGCCGCTTCCTGGCCATTTCCCTGGACGGCCGCATTGCTTCGGCGCCCGTGATCCAGAGCAAGATCACCTCATCCGGTTCCATCAGCGGCAATTTCACCAACGCCGAAGCGAGCGATCTGGCGCTGCTGCTGCGTGCCGGCGCCTTGCCTACCGACGTCTACATCGCCGAGGAGCGAACGGTGGGGCCGAGCCTGGGCAGTGATTCGATACGCATGGGTGTCAGGGCCGCACTGTACGGCTCTCTCATGGTCGTCATCTTCATGCTGGTCTACTACCGCTTGAGCGGTGTGGTGATCGTGATCGCCCTGGTGAGCAACATCATCATCCTGATGGCCATTCTGGCCCAGTTCGATCTGGTGCTCACGCTGCCGGGAATTGCGGGCATCATCCTGACCGTGGGCATGGCCGTGGATGCCAACGTGCTGATCAACGAGCGCATCCGCGAAGAGCTCCGCAAGGACAAGACAATCAGAGCTTCGGTGCAGTCGGGTTATTCCAACGCGACCCGCACCATCGTCGATGCCAACGTGACGACCCTGATCGCCGGCGGCATTTTGCTGTGGTTCGGCACCGGGCCCATCAAGGGATTTGCCGTCACCTTGAGCATCGGTATCCTGACGAGCATGTTCACCGCCCTGGTCATGA
>DAOWLV010000436.1 GCA_030643455.1 Candidatus Krumholzibacteriia bacterium
GCTCCCGAAGGTTCGGCAAAAACGCCGGACAACCGTGCAAGCAGGCCAATGGCCTCGACGATGGTTTCATCCGGAACCGCGATGAAAGCTCCCCCTGTGGCCGCGACCTTCTGCCAGGCTTTGACCCGGTTACGGGGGATGCCGACGCTGATGGAATCGGCCAGGGTCGTCGCTTTCACAGGATGGATGGCTGCCAGAATCGCGGGTCCGGACAAGTCCTGGTGGGATTGGCCGGATGCGGCCCATGCCTCGGCCAGGGGAGCAGCTCCTGCGGCCTGGACACCGATGACTCGGGGTATCTTTCGGGTCAATCCGATATCCCGCAATTCAATGAAGGCCTTGGCGACCGAGGAAACGATGCAACCGTCTCCGACGGGCACGAGAACCGCGTCGGGCAGGTCCGGGTGGTTTCCGGAAAAACCATCGGTCAGGCTGCCGGCCAATTCCAGCGCGGCGGTTTTTTTGCCTTCGACAAGCAGAGGATTGTGGGCACAGTTGCGACTGTACCAATCGTGCCTGGCAATTTCCGCCAGTGACAGATCGAAGGCCTGGTCGTAGGTGCCGTCCACCTGAATGACGTCGGCGCCGTGCAGGATCAACTGGGCGAGTTTGGCCCGCGGCGCGGCTGCCGGTACGAAGATTGTGCAGGTCATTCCCGCCCGCGCGGTCAAAACCGCCAGACTGGCCGCGGCGTTGCCGGTCGAGGCGCAGGCCAGATGATCGATGCCCAGTTGCCGGGCTCGAGCCACTGCCACGGCGCTGGCCCGGTCCTTGAGACTGGCGGAAGGCAGGCAGGTGTCGTCCTTCAAAAACAGGGTGCGCAGTCCCAGATGAGCAGCTAACCGACCGGCTTCATGGACGGGAGTTTCTCCAACAGTCCAGGCGGAGTGACCGGATGCCGGTCGGACCGGCAGCAGGGGAGCAAAACGCCACAGGCCGCGAAGTTTTTCATCAACGATCGAATCCAAGCCCGCCGCCGCGACCGCCTCATAGTCGTAGACCACGTCCAGAATCCCGTCCACGCCGCAATCGGCGCACACGAATCCATCGTAACCGGGATCATATTCCCGTTCGCAAACCACGCAGCGATAACCCAGCCAATGGGGGTTGTTCGCGACTGTCGGGAGGCTGTCCACCGGTCCGGTCATGGAAACTCCTACATGGTCAGGGCCATCAGGCCCTTGGCGGTGTGCAGACGGTTCTCGGCCTCGTCCCAGACCACGGAGTGGGGGCCGTCGATGACCGCGTCGGTCACTTCCGAGCCCCGGCTGGCGGGCAAGGGATGCATGTAGATGGAACCGGGGTCGGTCAGGGCCATCCGCTCCTCGTTGCACACCCAGCCGGGATACTTTTCGATGTGCTGCACGGCCGCCTCGCGGTCGGGTTCGTGCACCAGGCATCCCCAGCTCTTGGGATAGACAATATGAGCGCCTTCGAAGGCGGCGTCCATGTCGTCCATCATCTCGAATTTCGTTCCGGTGGCCGCTGCGTTCGTTTTGGCCTGGGCGATGAATTCAGGAAGGAGCTTGAACTCGGGCGGGTGGACCAGGGTCACGTCCAGGCCGAAACGGGTCATCAGCAGGATCTCGGACTGGGGCACCGAGATGGGCCGGACATAACTGGGGGCGTAGGTCCAGCTGACGACCATCCTGCGGCCCCTGATTCCGTCGGGGAATTTCTCGCGGATGGTCATCAGGTCGGCCACCGCCTGGCAGGGATGGTACAGGTCGCACTGCATGTTGATCACCGGCACCGTGCTCATCCCGGCTACCGATCGCAGGAAGCGGTTGCCCTTTCCCCAGTCGCAGTTGCGGATGCTGATGCCGTGCCCGAACCGGCTCAGCACGCGGGCGGTGTCTTCGGCTGTTTCACCATGACTTACCTGCAGTTTTTCGGGCGTCAGATCGTGGGCGTGACCGCCGAGCTGGGTCATGCCCGCCTCGAAGGAGTTCCGGGTTCGGGTGCTCTGCTCGTAGAACATCATGAACAGGGTCTTGTCCGGGAGCAGCCGGTGAGGCTCACCGGCTGCGAATTTCTTTTTGAGATCGGCGCTTGTCGACAGCAGCAGCTCGATCTCGTCGTCGGACCATTCCTGGGTGGAAATGAAATGCCGGCCCTTGAGGTCCTTGGTCATGATGAGTCCTTTCCTTGGTGGTTCCGCAACCGGGGAACCATACCCCAAGGCCGTCGATCAAGGCAAACCCGCATGTCGTCCGGTGCAAAAAAATCCGCCCGCCTGGGAGGCGGGCGGTTGATCGAAAAACCGGCGGAAACAACTACCGGAAAGACGCCTTCAAGATTCCCCAGGTGGGATTGTTGTTACCGACGGCGCCGCAGTCGGCGATGTGGTGGCCCAAACCGGTGAACACGTCGCTGGCGAAGAAGGAATATTCGAGGCAGGGATCGAATTCATCGTCTATGACCGTATCGCCCTCGCAGATACTGCTCAGCCGGCGCAAGGTGTGGTTCTGGGTGGTGCCTCCGGCGCAGGACCAGTAGTCCCCGGGATCCTCGCCGACCCTGCCGAAACTGTCCACGACCTGGCTGCCGGCGAAAGCAAGGACCAGGGCGTCGTCCCCGTTGAAATTGATGTTGCCGTCTGTCTGGTCGGCAAGGGCCAGCAGTGCGGCCTCGGCCAGGGGATTGACGATGACCCAGGTCTCGCCAGCCTGCAGGTCCACGGCATCCAGGGGGATGCTGACGGGGGTGAGGCTGCCGTTGGAATACCGCTCGATGGAATAGGAACCCAGATTGATGAGATCCTCGGTGCCGTTGTAGATCTCCAGGGCCTTGTTGTTGCCCGATCCTTCCACGTATTCGGTGATGAGGAGATCGTTGGTCTGGGCAAGGGCACTGCCCGCCAGAAGGCAGAATACCGACACGAGAAGAATTAACCTTTGCATCATCGAACTCCCGTTCCGAC